>JAKSBL010000178.1 GCA_022361115.1 Spirochaetota bacterium
TATTACAGTTATACAGTTTGCTGTATAACTGTAATATATTATACTACTATCTCACTAGATATCAAGACATTTGTTCATTTTTTGTTAATAAAAGTACCACTGTTTGTAAAAAAGATTTACAATTAAATTAATTTTCATTAGATTAAAACTGGATAAGAAACATTACTTATCAAAGATCCGGAGTAATTAGAAAAAATAGTTAACACAAATAAATTAAAATCAGGGGATATGGAATGAAAATTTTAAAAATCATCATCTTTTTATTATTAATAATTATAATAGTTAGCTGTGGAAAACCTGAAAAAGATACACCAAAAATTGAACTTCTTTCTCTGGTTGAGGATTTTTTAAATAATCTTAACAGAATAAAAGGAAGCGATGAAGATTCCCTTGAATTCTTTAAGTTTATGACCAAGAAATTCCAGGCAATCATTACTTTTGAACAAGACTCTCAAATCATTATCCGTTCTCAAACAGCACAACCTGGACCAGATGATTTTATCCATTCACTGGATAATAACCGTTTTATTCTGACCAAGGACGTGTATATTACTCAAGAAGAAAAAAATTTACTCTTTTCATTGGATAATAAAACCTGGTATTTAAATAAATCAGATCCTGAAGAGGAAATTGAAGGCTTAAAAAATGATTACTTTTTTGAACCTGTAAAAGCAGGAAATACCATAACCATCAATTATAAAATGTCTTTCCAAATTGGAAGAAATCCTTTACCTGCAACTCCAGCTTCAGGCAAAAAAACTATAGAACTGCGGAAAGGCCTGGTTATTTCACATCAGGATGAAGAAAAGATAAATGCTAATTTAAAAGAAATCATACTCCATGTTCCTAGTGGGACAATTTTATCAGGTAAAGTGAACATAGATGGAAATCTAGTTAAAAGCCAATCAAAAGAGGATTATATCTGTATTCAAGCTATTCAAGATATCTATTTTTTTATTAAAAATCGTTCTTTTTCACTCAGCTTTGATCAGATAAACTGGAATCCCAATATTTTAGCTTTTGAAATTGAACCTGATATTTCCGTTACAGCTATCAATGATAGAGAAATCATGTTTGATGTTAATGCCATAGCAACCTATGAGAAAGGGCGAGTTTCTTTTTCCCTGATCAAATTATTGATGGCTAATATGTAAATTTATGGGTTTCCAACCGCATTGATAATTTCATCCATGACTTCCGGGCTTGGCATAGGAATAACTTTACTCACTGTCTCAATGATACCTGGGACTTCAACCTCAGATAAATCATTTTGAACACCCATTAAACCGGTCCGAAAACCATGTTCTTTCCAGGCAATTTTTTGAATCTCTTCATCCACCAATGCTTCAATTAATACAGAAGCATTTTTGTTTAAAATAATCACCGGATGAGAACTCCAAACTGTAGGAACCGGATAAATCACGTTAATTTTGTCTTTTACCCTGGGCCAGAAATTAGCATTTTGAATAGAAAACTCGATAATTTGACTTTCATAACCAGCAATAATCGGTTTAGCTCCCATACCAGTTCGAAGGTACTGTTCAAATAAATCACTAGAAGAATGCTCCATATAACCTAAGCGAGAAAAAAAGTTTTTCACATCAGGCAAAACAGTTTGAATAGTGGCAGAATCTACTACCTCACCATGAAGCACATTAGCAATCAAACCAGAAAACATATTACCAGAATTTGACTTTGAAGGATCAGTAGAAATAATGGTCATTTTACCATATAATTCATCAACCCCAATATCTTTCCAGGTTCTTCCATTGATCACATCATTGATATAAGCAGGAAAATCCATTAATAAATAGACATTATCAACCTTGACAACATACCCTTCCTTAATCAAAGCTTCCGTAATCTTATCCCAGGTGTATAAAACAATGGGTGAATTAAATATAATTTCTGATTTTACCATGCCGGATTGCTCTTTTTTAAAGAGTTCTAAAGCTACCTGGCTGGATGGCCACAAAAAGTCAATATCAGGAGCAATCTGACCTTTTACCATTTCAATTGATCCGGCTTTGGCATAATCCAGAACAACTCCATATTTTTTCTTTAAAATATTTTGAATTTTCTCATTTTCTAGGAAATTCATCTTTTCTCCGCCAACATATCCCTTGATGTGAACTTGTTTCTTTGTTCCACCCATACCATATTGATAAAAGACTGCTACTCCAATGATAATGATCAATATTACTAGTCCAATAATTATATTATTCCTGGCTTTCATCATAACTCCTTTGGTCATCCCTCACATTAAATTGATCTAAACGCATTAAGTCTTCGATCACTTTAATCTGAGAATTTAATTGTACCATCTCTTCTTTATACAAATTTTCATGTTGTTGAGAAAAAACACTTTTAATTTCAGAAAGCATCTTCTCAACTTTTACTAATGTCTCATCAATTTTACTGGAACGGCCCCTTCCTTCAGCTAATGTTATATATTTACTAGCCATGTTTAAAGTTGCATCCAAATAGTAAGTTAAATAGGTTTGAACTTTTTCCAGATCAGATGGATCTGTTTTTAAATCATTCAGGATGTCTGTTGCTATATTTTTTATTGTAGTCAGGTCCTGTTTAACACCAGGCTGTTTTACATGATAGATCATGCTGGATAGGCTGGTAATTTTTTTCTTACATTCAGCACTATAGTCTATGACCTGTTGAACAACATATTCATCATAGTCACTTCCTTTTTTCTGAGAAAATAAGAGTAAACCAGCTATATAGCCAACGACTGCCAGAATAATTGACAGCAATAACCCCATTTTAATAAATAAAAGCATAACAATAAAAATGATACCGCCAATTAGAGCGGCATAAATAGTTCCCTTAGCACTTATTTTAAATCGATCAAACATCTAACTATTATCCTATCCTTTATTCATTTTATTAGTCTTTTAATTATACCCTTTTACTTTACGGAAAGCATTAACTAAATCATGACGCCCATCAAACACTCTTCCATTGGTTAATTCAGATAACATTTCCAATTGATCTGGATCAGCACTGGCAAAAGTAATACTGAACACCGGCACATCCATGCCCATAGATTGCCAGGTCTGACGAAACTCAGAATAAAGGTCTTCCGATTTTCCATCAGTCATGATTACAATTGATGGCAGGTAATCTTCAGCCAATCCATTTTCCTTAATCATATTTAATCCTTCCATAGCAGGCAAGTAAATATTAGTTCCCCCTCCTGCTCGTAGCTTCTTCACCTTCTTTAGAGTCATCAGTAGTTGTTCATAATCATTACCATCAACCCGAATATCTGTAATAATATTACTATTAAAAGGGATAATGATAGTAATATCTTTACGATTTGATTGAATCAGATATTCAGTTGCCTTTTGTTGATCCAGAATTAATTCCATTGCTTTTTCTAATTCTCTTTCCCCTTCACCCTGCATACTACCAGAGTAGTCGAGACAATAAATTGTACAGGCAGGTTTTTTAAACTCAGTTTGGTAAAGAGTCAAAGCCTCATAGATTGTATTAGCAGCAGGCATTTTTATAGGTGAAAAAGCCCGATCCGCTTGTATTCCCCAATCTGGATTAAAGATTTTTTGATCTGGATTTTCCACTACTCCGCCAAAACCGGTTCTGCGGCCAAGCTTCAATATCTCATCCTGTACTTTTTCAGAAAGTAAATAATCCTGCAATGCTAAAAAAGCTTCCTCTTTTTTGCCGTCCCCTTTATTGATATAACCTAAAGGAGAATCAGCAATAACAATCCCATCAACCGGATATATGGCATACAGTGGTTCTCGGCCTTCACGACTTAAATGGTGATTTGCTTCAATAATCATTGCCTCATAATTTACCATGGCATTATAATCACCTTTGATATATAATTCCTTTAGCCAGCCAGAACTACCAGAAGACCGATTAATTCCAGAAAGAAGTTCTTTAATATCATCTCTGAGCTGATCATTTTTTAGATCCTCTGAAGTAATGACCTCGGGATTGTCGAGTAATGCATAAAGAAATCCCATATAGGCACTCGCACCAGAGTTGGATTGGGTAGCTGAAGTCATGATAAAATCAATTTCCTGCTCCCGAATCAAGTGCAAAATATCTTTTACATAAATCTCTTTATCCATTAATCCAAGTTTTTGTGCCAGACTTTTTTTTACTCCAAAAACAACAGGCGATGTCATAATAGATTTATCATGCTTTACTACCCTATGTTTATCTCCCAGAGCAATCCACAGGCTATTTGCCGGCCAGACAGCATCATATTCGATATTTTTTCCACTATTTAAAAGACGCATAATATCAATTGATCCCTTATAATGCATATGAATCTTTATCCCTTTTTGGCGATAAAACTTTTCTAATAACGGTTCTAATTCCTTGTTTTCTGATCCAGATAGAATTGATAATTCAGAACCACCTAATACTTTTGCACATTGTGTTAAGCCAATTAATGCGATGACCACGATTAATAGAGGAATCCATTTTTTGATCATGATAAATCCTTTCTAATATTGCTATCTCTGGAAAGCTTTTGTATTTACCAATAACATCATACTGAAAGACTGGATAAAATTCAAGATTTAAAAGTTTTTTTTATTCAAAATCAACTCGAGCTCCTAATTTCTGTTCATCAATCACAATCCAAGCCTCTTCAGAAGTCTCTTTTCCTGGATTAACGATAATGATGCCTTCTGTTAACATTTTCTCTAATTCATGATAGACCTGTTTATCAATATGAGCATCACACATAGAAGTCATAATTTTTTGAACTTCACTCATTGATTTGGCTGTCTTGTAATCTCGAGGACAGGCAAGAGCATCAAAAATATCTGAAACAGTACTGATACGGGAAATCAAGGATAATTCATCCCCTTCTAAACCATAGGGGTAGCCAGATCCATCAATTTTTTCATGATGTTCACGAATAATCGTAAGTTCCTGAGTATCTATTAAAGGAAAATTTTTAGCAATTTCAAAACCTATAGTTGGATGGCGCTGCATTTCCTTAGCTTCATCACTGGTAAATCGTCCGGGTTTAGTCAACACATTTTTATCAACTCCCACTTTTCCTAAATCGTGAAGCAACATCCCAAAAAACAAAGATCTTCTCTCATCCTCACTTAAGCCTAACCGAAATCCTAAAGCACTGGCTAATCTGGCACTTCTAATTTGATGCCCTTTGGTAATATTATGAAACTCGCCAAAAAGGTTCATCATAGTACCAACAAAACGGCGAAAAATGGATTTTGATTGAGATATTTTAACTTCCAAACTTTTTAATAAAAAATTATACTTCTCAGCCAGAAAACCAATTTCATCATTATTGGTATACTCTACTTTAACATCAAAATTAATTTCTTTACGATTCTCATTAGTATTGGGAATCGGGACTTCATAAATCACTTTATCCATGGTTTCCGATAATTTAGCAATAGGATCTAGTACAATAGTACTGATAATCTGGTTTAAAACCATCACTAATGCAATGATTACCAGGATCGATATCCCCATAACAAACAGCTCAGTACGTTGTACAATGGTGTAAGCATCTTTAACTAAAAAAACACATTTATAAGGTGCAAAATCATCACTCATCCCTAAATCTTTACCGGTAACTTCTAATAAATGATCCTCTAAAAATTGATGATTCATTGCTTCTAAGCTAATGGCGGAAGCCAGGATTTCTCCGTTTTTTAAGACCATGAGAAGCTGACGATTTTCTTCAATTACCTGAGCAGCACCATTTTTTCTTATCCTTTTAAAAATGTCTTGATAGGTGGTCCGATTAAAACGAAAGTTTAAGTTTTGCTGCCAGGAAATGAGTAAAAAACCAAAAAGCAGAATGATAATCATAGCAGCCGTTGAAATTGGAAGAAACAATTTACGTTTCAATATGGAATCAGAATGTTTAAATATTTTTAGGAATCTTAAAATTCTTAAAATCCGCAACATTCTAATGGTTCTTAAGAGTCGAATTCCTTTCAAAAACCGAATTCCTCTTAAAGCTTTTACTGCTGAAGCAAAAAGGGGAATAATACTCAAAAAATCAACCCACCCATATTCATCTGTTAAATAGTTTTTTTTCCGGACAAACAACTTTATAAAAAACTCAAAAGCAAATATACAAAGAATAATAATATCAATTCTCTCTATAACTCTAACTGCTGCAACAGGAATATCTATAAGTTTTTCTAATATGATCATGAAAACAGAAAGAACGACCAATATCAAGATAAACCATTCGAAATATGGATTATAAATAACACGTTCTATTCTTTTGATCATATTATAATTATATTTACTATTTTCAAATTGTAAATACATTAGAAAAGTAATATGATCTGATCGAATTGGTTTTAAAAAAAAGATCGACAGAAAAAAGTAGCCTTTTCTCTGCCTGTCGATCTTTCAAAATCAGGTCAATCATCACTCAAGATTACTGATTAGGTGAGTGGTTTCCACTAAACGGATAAAGCTTGCTTTATAACCATATTGATCTGATAGTGAAGCTGTTTTGGCCAGTTTAATTACCTGCTGAAAAGTAGCATTTCCTTTAAACTGAGAGTCCCGTAACAATAAACCATAAGCTGCTACAGCAGATGCATATTGTAAGTTACCAGAAGCAGATTGGATTGTTTTGTATTGTTGTGGTATTCGAGTTACTAAGAGCTGACTATTATCTTCTTGTGGTTTTTTATAACGTAACTTAACAGTCATAAGATTACTTTTATCTAATACTTCAATTTTCTGGTATTCCAGGGGATCAACATCAGCAACTTCTTCCGAACTGTTGGCAGGTATCATTTCATAAAGCGCAGTCACTGTATGTCCAGCTCCAATCTCACCAGCATCTTTTTTGTCATCATTAAAATCTTCATTATTTAAAAGACGATTTTCATAACCTATCAAACGGTACCCCTTAACATGGGCAGGATTAAACTCGATCTGAATTTTCACATCTTTAGCAATAGTAAAAAGATTACCTTGAAATTGATGATTTAACACTTTATTAGCTTCTAAAATCGTATCGATATAAGCATAATTTCCATTACCTGCATTAGAAAGTTTCTCCATTTTTGCATCTTGATAATTTCCCATTCCAAATCCCAGGATAGTTAAAAAAACACCAGCATCTCTCTTTTGTTCAATCAATCGGACTAATTCACCATCACTACTTGGTCCAACATTAAAATCGCCATCGGTTGCCAATATAACCCGATTATTACCATTTTTGATAAAATTTTGTTGTGCAACCTGATAGGCTAATTCTATACCCCTTGCTCCGGCAGTTGATCCACCAGAATTTAACCGGTATATGGATTTTAAAATTTTCTTTTTATTTTCACCAGAAGTTGAATTCAAAACAATACCGCTCGCTCCGGCATAAACAACAATTGCTACACGATCTTGAGGGCGTAGATTATCAACTAAAATATGGAAAGCTTTTTTTAATAATGGTAATTTATTATAATCACTCATCGATCCGGAAACATCTAATAAAAACACCAAATTTGATGGAGGTAAAGATTTAACAGGAATTTCTTTCCCTTTTAATCCAATCATCACAAGTTGATGGTCTTCATTCCAGGGAGCTGTTGCTGTTTCTGTATAAACTGAAAATGGATGTTCCCCTGTAGGCAAAGGATATTCATATTCAAAATAATTGATTAACTCCTCTATTCTAACAGCATCAACAGGCGGTAATTGATTATTTTCAATAAAACGGCGTACATTAGCATAAGCTGCAGTATCAACATCAATGGAAAAAGTTGAAACAGGATCAGATAAAACAGATTTGAACTGATTTTCTGCAATGTAGTCATATTGCTCTCTATTGTCATAATCATCCTGAACTACTTCTGCTTCTGATAATTCTCCATCATAGACAACTAATTTCTTATCTACAACTTCTTGCCTTCTCATTTCGGCTGGTTGGCTATGATAATCCGGAAGACTCTCTCCCTTTTTACAACCGAAAAGAACCACGAGTAAAAATAAGCACAATATAAATTGTTTCATATTATCTCCTTTATTTGTTCCTGATTTTAAACCTCTATCATGAACTATTTCTCATTCCATTGTTTAGACAAAAAAAAATTGAAAAAGTTCTTTATTAATCAACTTTTTTTCATTATTTTTATTTCACAATATCTTTTACCTGATTGACTATGCTAAAAAATCAGTCAGTATATATTTTAAAAGCGAATAAATTTTTGTGAAGATACTGTATCATTAAAGATGCAATCAATCGTTCACTCTTTGTAAGAAAAGGATGAATTACCATGAATTTTAAAGGAATCATTTTTGATATGGATGGGACTTTGCTGGATACTATTGATGATTTGGCAGATAGTATGAATGCTGTTTTAAAAAAACAAAACTTTCCTCCCCATCCAGTTCAATCCTATAATATTTTTGTAGGTGATGGTGCGAAAAAGTTGGTTGAAAGATCACTCCCAGAAAGCAATCGATCTGAGAAAATTATTGAATACTCTTTAGCTTTATTGAATGAAGAATACCAGGAAAGATATAATCACAAAACAAAATTATACCATGGCATCAAAGAATTACTTGATAAATTGAGTCAAAAAGAGGTCAGCTTAAATATTTTCTCTAATAAAAATGATGATTTTGTTTTAAAATTAGCTGAGGAATATTTTCAGCAATGGAAATTTGATTGTATACGAGGGGCACAACCGGGATTTCCCAAAAAGCCCTCCCCAGATGGCGCTCTTTTTATAGCAAACCAATTGAACCTATTACCTGAACATATTTTATATATTGGTGATACAGACACAGATATGAAAACTGCCATTTCAGCAGGAATGCAGGCAGTTGGAGTGAGCTGGGGTTTTCGAAGTGCAGAAGAATTAAAAGAAAATGGTGCCCGATGGATTCTTCATCACCCTTTAGAATTAATAAAGTTGTTTGATTAGATCAAGTTTCTTCCTTATTTAAAAATTCACCATATAATTCTTTTGCACAATCTTCACAAAGGCTATGAGTAAATTCTGCAAGAGCATGTTCATGTAAATAATCTTCAATATCTTCCCATATTCCTTTTTTATCTCTCACTTTCTTACAGTGTGCACAAATGGGAATAAATCCTCTTAAGGTCTTTATCTCTTCTATGGCTTTTTCTAAGCGTTCTCTTGCATTTTTTAATTCCAGATGCGTTCTTACTCTGGCCAGTAATTCTTCCCTATTAAACGGCTTGGTTACATAATCCACAGCTCCAACGTTAAATCCTCTGACAATATCTTCGGTTTCCACTTTTGCTGTAAGAAATATAACTGGTAAATCCCGGATATCTTCAACCTGTTTGATCTTTTCACATACTTCAAATCCATTCATATCGGGCATCATAATGTCTAATAGAATTAAATCTGGCTTTAATTCCTGCAATGCTTCCAGTGCTTGAATTCCATTCATTGCTGCTATTATTTCATAGCCCTCCTGGGCCAGGATCTGACCTAATACTTGTAAATTTTTCGGATTATCATCTACCATTAAAACAATAGGTATCTTTTCTTCATTTTCTTCTTTCATACTCTTTACCTGCCTCTTCAATCACCTCTCCCAATCCAGGGAATTGATCCAATAAAAGATTGATTTGTTCAACATTAAAAGTTTTAATATTTAGTAATAATTTATCTGCCCAATCCTGACAAAGAGCGAATTGATATTTTTCACTAAATTTCTTGATCTTTTGAGCAAATATATTGATTTTTTGAAAATGCAACTTCCCTTTCAGGCTTTTCCACTCTTCCTGACAATCTTTTTTTAAAAAGCTAATCATTTTATCAAGATAGGGATAATTTTGATCAGTTACTAATTGTGCATAAATACTATATGGCTTGTCCTGTTTTCCAATTTCTTCATGAGGAATATATTCTTTCAGGACATTTAATAACTCATTTAATCTCAGGGGTTTGTGAAGAAAATGATCAAAACCTAGGGCAATCACATCATTACTATCCTGATTCATAACTGATGCGCTTACTGCGATTACCGGGATGCTTTTCCATTGTTCATTCGCTTTTATTTGTTTGATAGCCTCAAACCCATCCATTATTGGCATTTTTAAATCCATAAAAATAATATCGGGTTTATGTTCTTTTATTCCAGCGATCGCTTCTTTTCCATTGCAAGCTTCAGAAATATTAAAGTGATATTTTGCTAAAAAACTCTTGATTAATTGACGATTGGTATCGACATCATCAACCACTAATACATCTTTCACTTCAAACTGAATGATTCCTGCCTGAACTTTTTGATCTTTTTTTAATGGCTTATCTTCAAAATGGGTAATCTTTACCCCTTTAAAAATTAATGTAAAAACACTTCCAACTCCAACATGACTCTCAACACTAATTTCTCCGTTCATCATATTAACCAGACGTCTGGTAATTGCTAAACCTAATCCTGTCCCTCCAAACTGCTGATAACTCTGCCCTTTTTGCTGAGTAAATGACTGGAAAATACTCTCCTGTTGATCTGCTGGAATTCCAATACCTGTATCTTCAACTGCAATATAAATGTCAACCATCTCTGGTTGATTTTGCTTTATGTTCCCCTGAATAGAAAGCTTTACATAACCTTGCTGAGTAAATTTAACAGCATTGCCCATTATGTTTAACAAGATTTGGCGTAACCTGATTTCATCAAAAACAATACTCTCAGGTAAATCAGGACTGGTTTCAATAATCAGTTTGATTCCTTTTGATTCTGCTTTTAAAGCAAAAACTGTTCTTAACTCCTCACTCACATTGCTAATTCTCATAGTATTATATTGAAGCTCCAACTTGCCGGCTTCAATCTTTGATAAATCAAGAATATCGTTAATCAGCGTTAATAAGGTCTTTCCACTAGCAGATATTGAGTCAAGATATTGTTTTTGTTCCTGGTTCTCAATAACTGACTCTAAAATCTCAGAAAATCCAAGTATTGCATTTAAAGGGGTTCGAATTTCATGACTCATATTAGCCAAAAACTCGCTTTTGGCCTGATTGGCTTTTTCTGCTGCCTCTTTATCTATTCTTAACTGCTGGTTTCGTTTTTTAATGGTGATATCTTCTATAATTCCCTGATAAAACAGAGCTTGATTTTCTTCATTTGTCAAAGGATGCATATTTAACATCAAATTCATTTCGATTCCATCGCTTTTATGGGTAATAATCTCTACATCTTTAATATGTTGTTTTTCAGAAAATTCTATAATTTGATATATTTCATGAAAACTAGAAAATTCTAAAACAGTACTAATATTTTTATGTTGAGCTAATAAATCAGCAGCTGTTTTATAACCAAATATCCGAGCAAATGCAGTATTGATTGTAATAAACCGGCCATTATCATCAATTTGAAAAATTCCTTCCAGAGTGCTTTCAAATATCCCCCGATATTTTTTTTCACTCTCCTTTAACTCCCTTTCCTTCTGTTTTCTAAAGATTATCTCATTTTGAATATTTTTCACCATATTATTAAAGTAAAATTCAATGTCCTTAAATTCATCTCGTGTTTTTAGATTTAATCTGTATTGATAGTCGCCACCATCTATCCTGTTTAATCCATTAACAACTTTTTCAATGGGATTTAAGAATAGCCGAGAAATAAAAAAAATGATTACAGAATTGATAACCAAAAGGATGAGTGTTAAATAGATCATTCGGTTTCGAATAAAATCTAAACGATTTTCAATGACTGCTTTAGTATAAGTGACATGAATTTTACCTAATATGGACTCATCTTTTTTTACATCCACTTCAGTTACAATAAATTGATCTGGATCTTCACTTTTTGTATCTCCAAATTGAAAATCTATGACACCAATTTGATCGTGAATGCGAATTAAAACGATTTCAGTATCTTGATAAAAAGACTCCAAATTGAGTTTAATATTCTCCAAATCAATCTGCCAGAGGGGATCACTTGTAATAAAAGCCATTAATTGATTGGTATAATCAATTTTATGATTTAGTCGATTATATTCTTTTTCCCGTTCTTCATTGATTAAGTTATAAGTAAAAATAAAATTGAGTAATACAGAAGCAATAATTACAGAAAGGGCAATTTTGGTTCTTATTTTCAACGAAAAACACCTTTTTAATCATTATAGTTATACGAAACTATAACATGCATTTGATTTACATTCAATAATTAGTACTATTTTAATGGGTATTTTTAAAAATTTCCAGTACCAATTGATCCTTTATTGCACAATTATATTCTGCTTGGCCTATTTTTTTAGGCAATACATACTCAACAACATTATTACGCACTTTTTTATCAAGATAGGTTTTGGCAAGTATATCTTGAGGCTTTAAAGTTTCAGGAATTTTTACTGGTAAATGAAAAGCATTCAACAAGTCCTCAATTGCTTGAATCTCCTGCTCCCTTAACATTCCCATTTGATAAGCAAGTAATGATTCATAGTACATTCCAATTGCTATACAATCATTATGAAGTAAAGAAAAATCCATTAAAACTTCAACTGCATGTCCTATGGTATGCCCAAAATTAAGCAGCTTTCTCACTCCACCTTCTTTTTCATCTTGCGCTACAATATAGGATTTAATTTGGCAGCTTTTTTGGATTAATTGCTCCATTACATCTGGTTTTAATGTATTAATTTCCTTAACATGATTTTTGATAAACTCAAAATAATCCTTATCAAAAATAATAGCATGCTTGATAACTTCAGCTATACCATTAAGCCGTAAATGAGGAGGGAGGGTAGATAAAGTAGCAATATCAATAAAAACTTTTTTGGGTTGATGAAAAGCACCAACCATATTTTTAGCAAGAGGAGTATCAAGTCCGACTTTACCACCAATTGAGGAGTCAACCTGAGATAAAAGGGTCGTTGGGATCTGGATAAAGGGAATCCCTCTTTGATAAGTAGCAGCAATAAAGCCTGCTAAATCACCAGTCACTCCACCTCCCAGTGCAATGATACAGCTATCTCGGTGAATACCCAGCTCAATCATTTGGTTTTCTAATTGTTCTTTTGTTTTTCGATTTTTATTTGCTTCTCCTGCTGGAAAAACTAAACTGGTATAAGATAATCCGGCTTGCTGACAAGATTTTTCCAGGGGGGATAAATGATGTTCAGCCACTGTTGAATCGGTAATAATTACATAATGCTGAGCAATACTCAGTTCTTTAATCTTTTCTCCAATAGACTTTAAGGATCCGATTGCTATTTCAATTAAATAGGATTGATCCAGTTTTTTTTCTAAATTTACTTTTACTACTGCCATTTTAACTCTTTGTTGATTCTTAGTTATTTTCTACATTTATAAATAAAATTATTAATAAAAACAAGTATTTTTCTCATGGTATGGCTCTTAATTGCAGAATCAAATGATTTATGATAAATTATAAAAAATTTATAGGAGAAATCTTATGAAAAAAATCATTGTCTTAGTCTTTATGCTTTTCTTTTCCAGTACTTTAATATTTACCCAGCAATATTATGTATGCTTTGCATCCTTTACAAAAAAGGAAAATGCTCAATATTTAAAAAATAAATTAAACAGAGAAAACATCCCTTCATTTATTAAAAAATCATTGATCACGGGGCAGTTATTTTATAGAGTCATTTACCAGGATTCTTTTTCTCAGTATGAAAAAGCTCAGGAGCAACTGAGATTACTTAAAAACAACAGCATTATAAAATCTGAAAAATTAAACTCGCTATGGATTTTAATTGATAAAAAACCAGAAACTACCCAAAAAAAGGTTCATAATAAAATGGCCCCGAATTCAAATTCTAAAAATAATGTTGAAGTGGTTCTAACCCAAGCAGGTGAGGATTTACTAGCACAAGCAAAACCTCAAATAAGCAAGCAAAATGAATTCACCAGAGAAGCTACAAGTGATAAAGAAGAAGGAAAAATTATTTTTGCTACTCAGTCTATTCCAATTAATAATAAAACCAATATCAAAACTAAGGAAAGTTTCACCTTTCCTCAACCTGTTTATGCCAGAGCTTTTTTACCAGCCCCTATTGGGAAAGTTAAAGCTGAGAACTTCTGGCATGAGATTTGGATAAATAATAAATTGGTACGCAGGACATACTTTAGATCCCCTCCTGAAGCGGATTGGGATCAAATACAAATCTGGGTTTCTGAAGATGAATACCAGGATCAAATCAAAAACCTGAAACCAGGACAACATCAATTGACTCTCTTAGTATATATCAATCAATTTCAGGGTAAAAAATCCATAACTGATACCAACGAAAAAGGAGAAAGTGTCACCACTGAAAAAGAAATCTGGATTCCCAGGATATTAGCAAAAGGAACATTCCAATACCTGGTACCATAATAAAACTAACCTGTAGTAACCAGTACAATAATACTTTCTTCACTCTGAGCTCGAAAAGTACAAGTATTGACACCACAGGGTATTAGATAAGCATCACCCTTTTTTACAACCTCATTCCTTTCATTCACCCAATTCATTTCTACCTGTCCTTGAACGACTAATACAACAGCCGCTTCAGATAGAGCTGATAAACCTACCTTTTGATTTTCTTTTAGACTGATGATTCTGGTTTTAAAGTCTTTTTCAACAGTTGTATATTCTTTTTCATTTTCTCCTAATATATTAGCATTTAAATAGGCAGGTCCTTTGCTTTGAAAATCAAGAATATTTAATAGCTCCTCAACATCAATATGCTTGTGAGTTAAACCTCCCCGAAGGACATTATCAGAATTCGCCATTACCTCTACACAACTCCCTTTTAAATAAGCATGAATTTTACCAGCAGGTGTATAAACTATAGTACCAGGTTGAAAAAGAACTAAATTTAATAAATAAATAATAATAATCCCCCGATTAGCTTGAATCAGTTTTGTTTTTTTCTCTTCTGGCTTCAACTTACCATTGGCAATTTCTTTTTTTACAGCAGATTTATTGTTTTCCAGACATTTTAAAACCCAATACTCATAGGAATGAATATTAGGATAATAAGAAAATCGTTTAATAGCAATTTTTTTTAATTTCTTAATCACTTTTTTTGTCTTTCTTTCTTCCAAATTCATTAAACTATAAAAAAATTGTTTCAATGCATCCTGTTTTTTTTCTTCATCATCCCCCGCACCATTAGATTGCTGAGTCAATGTGTTTAAGAATGGCTTAAATTGTTTGATTTGAAAATCACTAAATTGCTGGATAATATCTTGTATATCACGAAATCCCATTAATGCTTCAAAAGGGGTGAGAGTATAAACTATTTCAGGCTTATGATTTTTATCTTTGTAATTAGGTCCCTTTCCTTCTTCTTTGAGAAACCCCCTTTTAGCCTGTTGTTTATTGGGATGTACCTGAAGAGAAAGGGGATCATGTGCGGACAGCACTTTCACCAAAAAAGGCAATGTTTGATGTTGCTGATAAGTCATAGATCCGAGTATTTTTTCTTTGCCAAAAGAAATCAAATCTAATAATGAGATCTGCTGATCAGCTATTTTTACTGAAGATGGTGCTTTGGGATGAATTCCAAACCAGGCTTCGGCAAAACTAATATTATCTTTATTTTCAAAACCGAAGAAATTGGGGATAAATTTTTTATCTCCCCAGTAATATCCATGATTTTCATCCATGATTTGAGAATCTAATTTCACTGGATAGGGATTAAGAATAAACTGATCAATGATTTGAGATATGTTTTTTTCCATGGTTCTACTTTACCTCACTTATTTTTTTAAATATAGCAGGAAACCAGCGGGGAACCTGCCGGCAATATGCCTCATATAATCACGGGATTCTGAGCATATTGATAAATCCCCTCTGCAACAAAATAAAGAAAAAATCTGTTGTAATAAATATTTATACAACACTTGGCAAAACCCAATTAGTTTTTGATTTCATTCAGTTCATGTTCACTCAACTGCTCTTTTTTAGCTAAGGATTTTAAGATATCTTTTTCACTATAACCCTGTAATAAAAATAATCCAGCCAGAGCAAAAATAATAGCAATCATACTGGCCATTCTTACTCCCAACTCTGTTACTTCATTTTTTGAGCCTGAACCTACCTGCACAATAATAGGAAAAAGCAGCAAAGTTAAAGAAGCCCCCACTTTGCTCATAAAGGTTCTTGCTCCAAAAAAAATTGCTGCTTTGTAGTTACCACTTTCAATACCATCAGCATCAGCAATATCTGCAACAATAGCATTAGGAATAATTCCAAAAACAGCTAATGGTGCAGCTGAAAGCAACATAACAATTACTCCATTGATATAATTAGAAATGGATAATAATCCAAATGTAGAGACTCCAATAAAAACAAAAACAAATATGATAAAAGCAAAGGAAAGTAATCTCTTTTTACCTATTTTGGCTGCAATGAACCCAGTTGGAAGATATAAAACTAAGCTACCAATAAACGCGATGCCCATAAATAAAGTAGACATTTCTTTATTTAAATCTAAAAGAGTAATAACATAATAGCTAATTCCAGTCTGAATAAAAGTTAAGGAAAACCAATAAGTTAGATCAGACAGAGCAAAAAAGCGAAAATTCTTATTTTTAAAAGCGTTTATTAATGCTTCAAAGGAACCTTCTTTAGATGTATGGGCTTCACAATATTTTTTTTCATCAATAAGAAAAACCGGGAGATACATACAAATAAGGGATATAGTTGCAAATATCAGCAGAGTTATTTGCAATGCATGCACAGAAGAGAAATATTTTTCTAATTTTCCCTGAATAACATAAACAGTGTTGCCAATTAAAAAACCTATTGCCCAGAAAAAAGATATTATCGTACTTAGCTGTAGACGCTCATCAGGACTGTGACCTAATTCACTTAATAAAGCAAAATAAGGGGTTACATATATTGTCATAAAAAAGTAAAATAAAACAATAGTAATGAACAACCAGATTATGTTAATGATACTAATCCCATTGACTGGAGGAAAAAATACCAAGAACGATAATAGTGCAAATGGCAAACCACCAATTGCTAAAAATTTCATTCTCCGTCCCAGTTTTGATTCTGAACGATCTGACCAACCAGCAATTAAGGGGTCAGTAAAGGCATCAAATAGTCTGCTTATAGAACCAATAATGCCTAGTATTGCTGCAAGTGTTATGAAAAGGGGAAAAATTGTTTTTCCGTTTTTATTAGTATTTGGTAAATAAAAAAAATTTAATAAATTCATCACACCAAATGAGGCTAATGACCAGCCTAATTGACCTAGTGCGTAGATCAGCTTTTTCCACATAGGTAGCTTGTGGACTGGAGAATGATTCATATATATAATTTCCTGGAGTTTTAAATGACAGAGACAAGTATAACAGATATAAATTCAGAATGCAAATAGAAATTATTCATATGTAAACTAACAAAAAAAGAACCCAGTATCATAAACAGAAAAAATATCACATTTTAGATTAAATTTTCATCATCCCACACACCTGCTCTTTGATAAACGATGTGATTCGGTTTAATGGAAAATAATTTGGTTCCATAGATCACTATTAATACCCCTAACCCTAAAGCAATCCAATATGAACTATAAAACAGAAAATACTGGTCCAATCGGGCTGTACTAGGTAATCTATGAAATAATGGAGTTAAAGAGAGGTTTAGGTACTGGAAGGTGATGACTCCATATAAACTATTGGTTCGATAAACAAAAATACAAAGTAAAATAGATGTTAGAAAAATGGAGGAGAGAGATAAGAAATGATCAAAAGAAAATCCACGTATTTGAGTTAAAGTAAATAATAAACTAACAATTAGTATGATCCATCTTTTGGCAGTCATAAATTCAAGTAATAAAACAACCAGTATCACCCGAAAGAACAATTCATTCCAGAAGGCGGGATTGATGGATTTAACAAACTGAGTTGTATCTAACTGCTGAAAACCTAAAAAGGGATATCCGGAAAAAAATGATCCAAAAGCCATGCCTGTTAAAGAAAGGGCTGCTAAAAGGAAACCAAGAAAAATATAGAAAAGCATTGCTTTTGTTGGATATAATCCACTTTTTAGAAAAAAAACTTTCAGTGAAACTTCTCCAAAGGGAATGCCAAAAACTCTGGGAAAAACATAAAATGCACCAAATGCAGTAAATAAAGAAATGAGTAAAGTCTCACCAGGTAAACTGAATTGTACTTTAAAGAAAAATTTTATGAGAAAAACCAGGATCACACCAAAATAACAAAAGAACAGTGTATAAATAATTTCAACTTTTTCCCAAAATGAAATTTTGCGCATGATTAATCCTGGCATGTCTTTAAAATATTATACAATCAGCTTTTTTCAGCTTTTTCTTGAGCCTTTTTTTCTTCTGCAGCTTTTTTTGCCTGTTCTTTTTTCAAAGCCAGTTCTTTTTCTTTTTGTAAAGTTTGAACTAAAAATGCTTCTTGTGTTTTAATTGGTACAATCACATGAGCGGGACATTTCAAGGCGGCAGGTTCAAGATCAGTATTTGATTTATAATTTACGATAGCTAAATTATTCTCTACAACAATCCGATTGTCACTTGGAGTTAGTTTTTCACAAATCTTACAGGCAATACACCCTTTTTTACAGATTTCACGAACTGTTTTTCCATTGTAATGACTGGAACAAGCTACAAAATGTCCTCCCTCTAAAGGTACCATTTTAATGACATGAGTTGGGCAAACAGTGACACATTTTTCACAACCAATACAGATATCAGAATTGATCCACACACGGTTATAATGATCCCGTTTAATGGCATCTACTGGACAAACTCGAATACAATTTCCCTTACCAATACAACTGTATTTGCAGCTTTTTTCTCCCTGAAAAAAATTATATACAGTTAAACAATCTTCTTCTCCATTAAAGGTATAATCTTTTTTAGCAATGGCATCATCACCTAAACAGAGAACTTTTGCAACCATTTTTTCTTTAACAGCTGCTGTTTTTCCCAATATTTCTCCAATTCTGGCAATCACATCACCACCACCAGGAGAACAGAGATTGATTTCTACATCTTTATTAACAATAGCATCAGCATAACCAGTACAACCTGGATAACCACAAGCACCACAATTGATACCTGGCAAAGCTTCTATCACTTGTTCAACCCGAGGATCTACTTTTACTTTAAATATTTGAGCAATAAATGCCAAACCAAACCCAAATAAAAAACCGAGCAAAGTAAGAGTTAAAATTCCAACAATAATTGGTATAATTAAAATATCCATTAAACTGTCCTTTATTTAAATAATTCCAGTATTGACTTGTCAGCAGCTAAAAAGGCTAATGCCATTAAACCAGCCGTTACAAAAGCAATCGGCACACCCTTAAAAGCTTTAGGCACATTGGCCATTTCCAACCGTTCTCTAATAGTTGCCATGATAAACAAGGCCAGGAGAAAACTTACGCCTCCCATAAACCCATGCAGGGTTGCTTCCAAAAAAGAGTAGCCTTTTGTAATATTTAGTTCTGCTGCTCCCATTACAGCACAGTTGGTAGTAATCAAAGGCAGATAAATACCCAAAGCATCATAAAGTACCGGGATATTTTTTTTCATAATGATTTCAACTAATTGAACCAATGAAGCAATAACA
>JAKSBL010000587.1 GCA_022361115.1 Spirochaetota bacterium
ATAATAATTGATTTTAATTTATTTTCACTCCCTGTTGACTTCAAGTGAAACATTCTAGCAACATCAATGACTGGCAATATTTCTCCTCTTAAACTAAATACACCAATCACAAAATCTAAGACATTGGGTACTCGAGTAAACTTTTCATGTTTCAAAATGGAATTGACATTCATTATATTAATTCCATAATATTCATCACCAATTCGAAAGGAAATAATCTTATAATCATATTCTATAATTTGCTCTCTTTTTTGAAGAGATTCATCATAGTTTTGTTGATTTTGAATAAGATAGCGATAATCAAGGTCCTGGGCAGTATCCATTAATTCCTCCCCTTTTCTTTATCTTTTTCAGCTTTTGCATCCATTTCCTGTTTTAATCCTAGTTCAATTAATTGTGAAACATCTAAGATTAAACTTACAGAACCATCATAAATGGTTGCACCAGCAATTCCAGGTGTGTTGGTATATTTGTCTTTTAAAGGTTTAATAACAATATCCTCTTCACCAATTAAACTATCAACTAACATTCCGATCCTCTTGTCTCCGGAACCAACTATTACTACAAAATAGTGTTTTTTCTCTTCTTCTTCACCCAATTTAAATAACCGATTTAAGCGCAGAAGTGAAAGTACATCGTCCCGGACATTGATTACTTCATAGTTATCAATGGATTTAATTTCAGAAGGGGAAATCCGCAAACTATCCATTACAGATGATATTGGTAAAGCATAGATTTCATTTTGTACTCTAATCATTAATCCCTGAATAATAGCCAGAGTCAAAGGCAATTTAATAGCAAAGACAGATCCTTTGCCTAATTCTGAAGTTACCCGCACAGAGCCGCTAAGTTTTTCTATGTTTTTTTTAACCACATCTAATCCTACCCCTCGACCAGAAACTGAAGTTATTTTCTCAGCAGTAGAAAAACCTGGTTCAAAAATCAAGTTATAAACATCCTGCTGACGCATGACTTTATCAGCAGTAATAACTCCTCGATCAATGGCTTTTTTCCGAATTCTTTCTGCATCTATTCCTTTCCCATCATCAGAAATATAAATAGAAATCAAGTTTCCTTCATTTAGAGCCTGTAATTTTAGGGTTCCAGCTGGTTTTTTACCATTTTTCTTCCGTTCATCTGGCAGTTCAAAACCATGATCTACAGCATTACGAACAATATGGATCAATGGATCAATCAGATCATCAATCATTGCCTTATCAACTTCTGTTTCCTCCCCCTCAATGACAAGTTCAACTTCTTTCTTTAAATCTCGACAAAGATCACGGACTAATCGAGGAAAACGGCTAAAAATCTGTTTAATTTGCACCATTCGGACCCGCATCACCCCTTCTTGTAGTGAAGAAGAAATACGATCTAAATTTTGATTGGTACTTCGGAAACGGTCAATAGTTGTACGATAATTTGAAGTAAAGCTATCAAATTGAGGTGTTATAGCTGAAAGTTCACTCTGAATTTCACTTTTTATTTTATTAAACAGCACATCATCTTTTACTTGCCCCTTCAGATTATTGATTTTTTCCATAAAGAGCTTTAATTTATCTTTAAAATCACTGACAATAAAATTTAAATCATCAAAATTCTCAAAAAAGTTATTACTAATTTGATTAAAAGTTGCTTTATTTATAACAATCTCTGAAACTAAATTTAAAAGATCATCAATTCTGGAAGAATCAACCCGCAAAACCGAACTGGTAACTATTTTTTGCTGTTCTTTTTTTGCTGCTTTTCTTGGTGGTGCTGCTTTTTGTTCTGGTTTAACAGTTTGTTCTGCAGATTTCTCCCCCCCTTGTTGTTGTCTTTCAATTGCCTGTTGAATCTCACTTAAATCAATGCCTTCATTAGTACCTGCTGATACGGCTTCATTTGTAATCGATTTAGCTAAAGCATCTATATCCACTTCTTCCGGCTTTCCTTTTTCAGAAGTTTCAGAAGCAGTTTTTTCAGAGACTTCTGGAACTGTATCCTTTGGTTGCTCACCCTGGGTTATCGCTTCCAATGTTTTAATGGTAACATTTTTTGTACAGTCTGAGACAAGAGCATCTTCTTTAAGTTTATCATCTCCTGTTTCAGTAGCAAGAATATAAACGACCTCTTTGTAAAACTCTTCTGAATATAATTCATCAAAATCTGGAATAGTTTTTAAAATATTACCTTCATCTCTTAATGTTGTGAAAACCTGTATCCCACCAACGGTTCGCATAGGATTTGTCTCATCAAATTCGACTATCAGGACTTTTATGGGTAAGTTACCAGTATTTGCTTCATTAATTTCCAGTATTTCATATTCACCTAAATTTAATTCTGAAAGACCAGCTTGAATAGCATCTTCTTTTGCATCTGCAGCAGTTTTTTGTTCTGCTGGGGCCTGTGAAGCTTCTTGTACTGGTGGTGCTTCTGTGGAGGGCTTACTCTCTACTGCTGTTTCTGGTTCTGGTTGAATTTCCACTCCAGCAAGGCCTCCCAGAGTTTTTAAAGTATTGACTGTTTGAGAAATATCTTCATTATAGATTTCCTGTTGGCTGCGGGCTTCTATCATATTTTTGATAATATCCAATGAATCCAATAGGACATCTACTATTTTCGGGTTGACACTATACTTTCCAGCTCTTACCTCATCCATTGCATCTTCTAATGTATGAGTAAATTTAGCAATTTCATCCATATTAACAGTAGCAGATCCGCCTTTTAAAGTATGAGCAGCCCTGAATATAGCATCAATCGCATCTTTGTCATCCGTATTTTTTTCTAGTACCAGCAAATTGGATTCAATTTGCTCAATTTGCATGTAAGCTTCTTCAAAATAATCTTTCAACAATTCTTCATCTATAAAATCGCTCATTGAATACTCCTGCCTGGAAGCCTGAATTAATGATAAAATTTTACTTGGTAAAAGAAATCAACATCCTTTTGATCTCTTTATAAAAAAATTTAATTATTTCATTATTCTTAAAGCCTAAAACCATTTGTTAGACTCTAAAATTCACAAAAACTCTCTAATTTAATTTTATAGAATAAATTCAATCTGTCAAGGACATATAATATTTTTTTTATACCTACAAAATCTATATATTAAACAAAAACTATCTTTTTTCCAGTCAATTCAGCTTTTTCCAAAAATTATCCTCTTAAATCAAATGCCGAGTTTTCCATTAATTTTGATTTTTAACTACAAATAGAAATTTTTCTACCTGATGAGGGAGAAAAATAACCTTTAAATCCTTATTAAGGAAAAACTCGGCATTCGGTCTATTAACTAAAGTTATTTAGTCAAAAAATGGTTAGATTTTGTGTTTGTTTTTTTGTTCCAATATGGTATTTTAATAATAGTTCATTTTTTTCAATTAAGGTTCTTTTTTATAGAAGAAAGTTATTTTTATGAAGACACTTGTGAAATGAAAACTTTTTGGTGTTTGCAATAGGCTTTATGTGTGAGCAATAAGCAGCTTTGCTGCCCATGACCAGCACTATCAATCGTTGGAACTTTCATCCAAGTTTTGCTATAAAATGGTTATTTTTGCCAACACCTCTATCAGTACAACATAAGGAGCATAAATGGATAAAGAAAATACCATAGCTGTAATTCTTTCCAATCCTATTCATACAGAATTAGCAGTAAAACTGTTTTTAAAATTAGGTTTGGTTTCAAAGGTTTTTGAAAATTGCCAATCAGCTCTTGATGATTTACAAGATAAAACATATGATTATCTTTTTTTAGATTTCGATTTTGCCAATCAAGAAGCACTGGCACTCATTCAAAAACTTCATGAAAATCAAAAATTAACGAATACATATTTAATAGCTACATCCATGAATGTAAATCAAGAATTAATTAAAACTCTAATGGAGTATAAATTAGTGGGTTTTATTATAAAACCACTTTCTACAGAAAAATTAAATGATAAAATGACTCAAATTCTTGAAAAATATCAGGAAGGTTTTAACGAAAAAAGAAAGCATGTCCGTATTGCTCCAAAATCCGATGATTTGGTCCAAGCCAGTTTTATACTGAAAAACAAAAAAAGAATTAGTGCCAAAGTCTTAAATATATCCCTAGGCGGAATGGCATTAGAAATGTTTACAAATTATGAAAATCAAGATCTTGCAGAAGGAAAATTAATAGAACATCTTATTTTTAATACAACAACTAAAGATGTGGATGTAGATGCTATGATTATAAAAAAAAGGGAAAAATTTATTGCTTTTAAATTTACCCATTTTTACCATAATTCTTATACTCTTTTATCCCGATATATAATGAAGAATATATCTATTTAATTCAGTAAAACCTCTTCTTGTTAAGAGGAATCCCATATTAACTGGTAGATTTTTATCAGGATTATAAAACTAACTGTGCTATTATTTATAATAATGAAAATTATATTTTCTAAAAACAACTGGATACTTACAATTTTGTATTGTCCTTCTAATTAAATTATAACAAAGAATGAGGTTATGATTAAATGTTAAAAAAAGTAACTCTCTTTTATTTTTTATTAATTATATTTTCCAACTCGAACCTATTTGGCCAGCAAAATTCCTATTTTGTAAAACTATCAGAAAAAGATTTAGCAACTTTTAATGATGCAATTAGCCTGATGCGACTTTTATATGATGAAAAAGATGTTAATACAGCTTTTATTGATAATATTTTATGGGCTGCCAGTAAAAAACTATTTCGTGTAACCATTCCCATTAAAGAAACCGAAGTTAATCCAATAATAAAAAGGAAAGAATTCTGTTATTGGCTTTGCAAAATTTTCCAAATAAATAAAAGCAAATTTATTCCGATAAACAGGATGGTTGCTTATAATATATGCCTGGAAATTGGTATTGTTAATCCAGGAAGGGGTCCGGATGATTCTTTTTCCGGGATGGAATTATTAGAAACTTTTTCTTACTTTGATAATTATGTTCGTTTAAATCAAATAAAGCAAAGATCTGCCAGTTTAGTTCTTTATGAAGATGAGTATGACTCATTACCTGAGTGGCGAAAACTTCTCTATAAAGAATTAACAGAACAACGAGCCAAAGAACAAGCGGAAAAAGAGGCGAAGAAGTTAAAGAGACAACAATTACGCCAACAAAGATTAAATCAAGAAAATAAACCAGCAGACACAGATGAAAGCAGTGAAGAAAAACAAGATGTTATCATTCTGGAATAGCGGGAGACTTTTAATGAAAATAAAATTATTTTTAATCATTATCATATTATCTGTTCACTGCCTTATTGCTGAAAGCGATAATACTCATGATACTACTTCTCTATTATATCAGATAGAATTTCCAGATGATGTATTGAATAAACCACCTGTTGTTGTCAGGTTTGGTGGAAATGTCATTTTAAAATCTCGAATTCTAATGGGAAACAACAGTCAATATTTTACATTACTTTCCAATGGTATGGGTTTTGAACCATCTCCAAATGACAAATGGTTTGCAGGAACTGGAGGTGAATTCTGGACACGATTTAC
Source organism: Spirochaetota bacterium (assembly GCA_022361115.1). Lineage (GTDB taxonomy): Bacteria > Spirochaetota > GWE2-31-10 > GWE2-31-10 > GWE2-31-10 > JAKSBL01. The sequence goes on from JAKSBL010000587.1 coordinate 5,493, forward strand.
TTTTCTTCAAGACCGTTTTCTTCATTTTAAAATTAGCAGTATGTTTAAATTTGATGGCGATGGGATTGTGCCCCTTTTCAATATTGATGAATTATACTTATCCTGGAAATATGATAATGGTAATATCCGTATTGGCCGATCGCAATTTGCTTTGACTAACCCGCTGATTTTTCATGGCCCATTGGACGGAATCGATCTATTAATTTCTGCCCCTTATTTAGATTTCACAACCTTTTTAGGATACACCGGATTTTTAGGAGTATTTCACCCTTATTATAATCCCTATGCTATTACTGATTATGATCGATCTTTTGAAGAGCTGACAAACCTTGCCAGCTCAACCATGACTGTACAATTAAATGCTGAACAAGCTCGGAGAATTTTTTTTGGCTTAAATTTTGATATCAATTTTTTTGGACAGCATATCATCCCTTATTTATTACTTCAATTTGATATTTCTTCCATACCAATCAACGACTTTGGTAATACAGATTATACAGTCAATACCTTTCATATGGGAGTTCATACTCAAGGGAAAATATATACTAATCTCTATTACAAACTTCACTTTTCAGGTTTATTCGGTACCCATTTTGATGTAACAAACAATCTCTATAAACCTATATTAAGTTTTGCATTAGAATCAGAACTACAATATTCTATTCCCAAAGCAGGTCATTCTACATTTTTTCTGAATTATTCCTTAGGTTTTGGTACAAATAATCATAGTTCCTCTTTCTGGGATGACTCATCATCAACGATTATTAACAAATTCTATTATTTTGGCTCATTTAACGGAGGATATGTTTTATCCCCTGTACTTTCAAACATTCAAATCCTTTCAGTTAAATATCAGGTGACTCCTGTAAAGGTTACCAAAGCTAAATTATCCATATATACAACCTTTTATCAAACCTTTAAAATATATCCTGATTCAACTATCAGTGATGATAACTGTGACCTTAGTAGTCGAGTTGTGGGATCTGAAATTGACCTGGGTTTTTTATTAACATTTGCCAGATATGTTTCACTGGGAATTGATACTGGTCTTTTTATACCAGAACTAGCTTATACCGATAGAACCGTTCGCCTAAGAATGGGAGCATCAATGACAATCTCATTTTAAAACAAATAATAAGCTAACTATTTTTTCTATTTTTATGCTACTATAAAAGCATAAAAAGATTCATTGATAATACAGGTTAATAAAAAGCAGGTTTAATAATGAAAAGAATGGCTATTTTATTCTTAGTTCTTTTTACAATGCAATTTTATCTGAGCTCTATTGAAATAACGGGCACTGGATATGGTGATACTCGGGAAGAATCAAAAAAATATGCCCTTGCAGATTTATCCTCTTATATAGAAATAGAAGTGAAAAGTGAAGCTAAAGAAATCATTCGAGAAATTGAAAAAAATAACAATTCATCAGTTAGTTCAATTAGTGAATCCATAGTACAAGTTAAATCTGATTTACCTCTTTTAGGTGTAGAATTTGTAACTGTAAAATCTAAAAATAAATTTATAACTACAGCAATTCTCAATTCTAATAAATCCTTACCCCTTTATAAAATGAAATTAATCGAATTAAAAAAAGAATTGGATAAAGATATTGAGCTGAGCAAAAAAAATACTGATCAGAACCAAAAATATCAAATATTAATGCGCATGTATTCCAATGTTCAGTTATTTCAGAAATTTAAAATCGTGACGATTTTTCTCAAAAGTCTCGAACTGCCACAAATAAATATTACCCTTTCAGAAATTAGATCAAAGATTTCTGAACTTGAGCAAAATTTTACCAGCCTTGATTTAGCTTGCCGTAAAATAGGATCGGAACTGCATAACCCAAAAACCTTTGTTTTCCCTCCGATCACTGGTAATTCATCTGAAATAACACAACTGGCTAAAATTATTAAAAATTTAATATCTCAATACACTCAAACAGTAGAAACTCCTGACCTGGCAACTTATTTTCTTAAAGGCAACTATGAACTCATCAATGATGGAATAAATGGCATTGTACTAACATATCAATTGTTAAACCTCAATCATGAAATTATTAACACCAGGCTGATTAAATTAAGTCCAAAAAGTTATTCAGACTATACTTACAAACCAAAATCACAAAGTTTTGAGAATTTACTAAAACAAGGATTTGTGGTTACCAACGACTTTAAGATTGAGGTAACTACAAACTATGGTAAAAATGATCTGCTATTAATAGAAGACAATGAACTAGAGTTATTAGTTAAAATGAATCAGCCAGGGTATTTTTATGCGGTTGGACATATTTTAAAAAACCAAGAAAAATTTTCTTATTTAGTAGAATTAAATTATGGAACAGAATATACGGATAACGACCGATTTATAAAATTTATTGGCCCTGATAATATCAATAAATGGATCAGTTTGGGAAAATTCTTGATTTCTGAACCTTTTGGAATAGAAAGTGTGCAATTTATAGCCTCCAATAGTTCATTAAGTGAAAAAATACCTTCACATTACTATCATGAAAATTCAGGCTATTTTATTATTGCCAATGATCCTGAAAAAGGGATCATTAAAACCAGAGGATTAAAACCAGTAAAGAAAAATAAAATACTTTCAGCAGAAGATGTTTTGTTTTTTACAACCATGAAAAAGTAATTAGAAATGATTCTTTTTAATCGACTTTAGCAGTATTTTTTCTGGTCTTTTCTATTACTAAAGGAAGCTGGATGTGTAATTCACTCCCTTTATCTCTCAGTTTAAAAAAGATTTCTCCATCATGTTCCTTAACTATACCTTTACAAATAGCCAATCCCAGACCAAAACCTCCAGTTTTTCTGTCTCTTGATTTGTCTATTCGATAAAATTTCTCAAAAACCACATCCAGATATTCTTCTTTTATCCCCACTCCATCGTCTAGTATCACTATTTCAAGATAGTCATCACTATTTGTAACAGTCAAATCAATATTTTTTTCTTTTTTTTTTATGGAATTTTGAATCACATTCGTTAAAACTCTTTTCATTTTCTCAACATCTATATTGCATAATAATCCGTATGGATATTGGTATTTTATGTTGACATTCTTCATCTTGGCTAAAATCTGCAGGTCATCTTCCAGCATTTCAATAAAATAACCAAAATCTATTCTTTCTAAAAAGAGAGTTTCTTTATTTAACTCTAAACGGGATATTTCAATGATTTCACCAGCCATTTTATTAAGAAGATCTATCTCTGTTAGTATTGAGCGATAATAATCATCCTGATCTTTTTTTTCAAAATCCAAATCTAATAGTAACTCAGTATAACCACTAATTCGGGCTAAAGGAGAGCGAAGCTCATGGCTGATGGTTGCCAATAGATCGTCTCTGATCTTTTTAATTTTAGACAGTTCTTTTGACATCTTGTTAAAAGAACGAACTAATTCCCCTACCTCATCCTTTGATTGGTAATTAACCTGGATTCCCAAACTCCCTTCAGCAATTTTACGAGAGCCTTTAGAAATATCAATAATAGGCTGAACAATATTTTTAGATAATAAAATCATAAAGGGGATTAAAATCAGAGTGGCTATTAATGTACCTAATAATAAACTTTTCATGATAATAGTGAAAAAATTAAATTTTATTGATAATTGTAGAGACTGGAAGGGAAGGTTTTTTTCAAAGTTCAACTCCCGAACGATCTCAAACAAATATTTTCGTTCTTTGGTATCATAAATTAATTTGGGAGTCTCTTTATACTGCATAGTTCCTTCTACAAATTCGTAGGTAAACTGATAACCAGGAAATTCCTTCTCCAAATTTTGCAGTAATAAATCTGAATCATCATTTTTACCTAAGTTTTCCCGCTCTAAGTCTGGGAGTTCTATTGATTCTCGTCCATATAATTCTTCGATTTTTGACTCAATTACCGGAGTATTCAGATCAATAACACTCATTTGCTCTTCTATTAGTGACTTAAAAACAAAATAAGAGATAAATGAAGTCAACATAATAGAAAAAAGCGAAAACAATAAGTAAATGAAGATAATTTTTTTTGTTAGCGAATATTTAATTTTATTGTGGATTATCTTTTTTAATTTCAAACCGGTAACCAGAACCCCATACTGTTTTAATAGAACAATTCTCTTCTTTTTGTTTCTTTAACTTATTTCGTAAATGGCTAATATGCATATCAATAGAACGATCAAATACTTCATAATCTCTTTCAGAAACAGATTTTAATAATTCTTCACGAGTATATGTTCGATCCGGATTGGAAGCTAAAAGATAGAGTATTTCAAATTCTGTTTTTGTTAAATCATATTCTGTATCATCAATCACTAAAACCCGGCGATCTGGATTAATTCGAATGTTTGGAAACATTAATTCCTTACGATCCAGTGTATCTGCTAATGGCTGTGAGGTCCTTCTTAGCACTGTTCTTAAGCGAGCGACTAATTCTCGGATAGAAAAGGGTTTTGTAATGTAGTCATCAGCACCTAGTTCTAAACCAATCACTTTATCTATTTCATCCCCTTTAGCAGTTAACATGATAATTGGAATATCAAAATCTTTTTGTAAGTCCCTTAAAATATCAAATCCATTTTTATCTGGAAGCATAACATCAAGAATGATAATATCTGGTTTAATTGTTTTCACAAGATTTTCAATATCTTTTCCATCATTTGCTACGGTTACTTTAAATTCATACTGCGTTAAATACTTATCAATTATTTCTGTTAATTTTACATCATCATCTACAACTAATATTTTTTTCTTTTGCATAACATTTCCTTATTTTCTTACTAATTATTTAATTTATGAGCTTCTTGCAAAAGCCTCTTATGTTTGTTTTTTAATTAAAATTGTCACCTTTTTTAATATCTCTCTAATTTAACAAAAAGAAATGCCAATATTGGCATTTTTACATTTATTTTACCATACAAAGCAACCAAATCAAGCTATATAAGCGGAAAATCATTTATTTCTTAACATTTTTTTATTGAAATACCAATGAATCTCTTTATTATTTAATTCTTTTTAGAAAAATACCAATAAATCTTTTTAAACATCAGGAAAACTTTCTTCTGGAAATAACTGTTTCATCAAATTGATCAGATCAGGTATGGTAAAAGGTTTTTTTAGAAAATAAATTCTTGTACTATCTCCTAATTCAAGATGAATGCTTTCTCGAGATTCTCCACTGGTAACAACAATCAGCATATCAGGAAATTCATTTCTAATTTTTGCAATTACATCATCAATAGGAATGTCAGGTATATTGTAATCAATTAAAACTAAAGAATAATCCTTATCTTTCAAATGGCTTAATCCATCAGTTGCATTATTATAACAATCCGTATTCCATTGTAATATTTGATAGTAGTTTTTAATCACTTCCAGCAAGATCTCTTCATCATCAATATAAATGACATTCATTAGTATTCTCCTCGAAAATAAAAATTAAATGGTTATAGAAAATCCTAATATGGATGCTTCTAGTATAATAAAATTATAATGAAAAGGCCTTGAATAAAAATATTGGTCCTCTTTATAAAAATAAGGCAATACTCTGATATTAAAATATAGAGTATAGTGAAATATTTTAAAAAGTCTAAATGTCATCCGTTGATAAATAGCAAATTGAGGAATAAACCAGGATTGATAATTTTCCTTTTTTTGCATGAATGTATCTTCTGTTAATTGATAAAACATATTATAAATAGCTACCCCAATAGAATAATGAGTATTTTCAGAAAAAAAAGATAATCCTGTAAAAATACCATAATAAAAATTAAATCCACTCTCAAAATATTCTTCTTTATCTTGATTATAATCCATATATTTAAAAATAGTATTATTATTTTCAAATCGGCAAAATAATCCCACTTCCCAATATCGAAAAGGAAAAAAAGCTAAACGTATATCAATTGGAAAAATAGCAAACTCATCTTCTCTAGAATCATAATACATTTTTACTGAAACAGCATCTACACCAAAATTAAAAATCGGATAATCATGCCAATCTTTTAATTTTCGCTTTTTCTTTATCGTATCAGGACTAATTTTTACAGATCTAGGCTTCACAGAGTGAAAAGCTTTTTGAAAAATATCAAAAAACTGATTTAATATTTGTTTTTCCTCTATATATTTTATATTATAACCTTCAGTAAAGTCAATAGCCTCCTGGAATAATTGAGTTCCCGCATTATCTAAGAATATCATTTTTAATTGAAATGATATCTGAGGCACATCACCGGTTTGATTGTTATTTTTTTTCTGGAAAATAATTCTACAGATACCATCCATATTGTGCTCTGCTGCATAATTTATTAATGCTTTGACTGATATTTCGCTGTCACTTAAAGAAAAATGGATAAGTTGCTGTTCTGATCCAGCAAAATGTTCCTCTGCTCTGTTTATCATATAAAAAGTTGTTAACTCAGCTTCTGACATACCAAAATCATAGTTTTCATAATAAATCCCAATTTTTTTCAGATCATCATTAGCAAAAAGCATAAGAGGAAAAAGAATAATTAAAATAATATAAAGTTTATAATTTTCTGCCATATCCTATTAGTATACCAAAAGTAAATTTTTTCCCCCAAATCTGATTGGTAATATCATAATTTGTTAAAGGAAAAGAAGAAGAGATCTTAATAATATCTTTATTCGTGATATATAGTTTCATACCTATATCTATAGGAAAAGAAAGCTGTAAAACATCTATATTAGAAGTATAAATCAATTCAACTCTTGCTCCAAGGTTCGGTTCTAATATTCCTTTAATATATATATGAAGCCCAAAAGAACCTCCAATAAAAAAATGATCAGGATTAGTCTTTTCAAATGTTAATTCTTCGTCAAAATAACCTGCCCCCCAGAGAATAGCAGAACTGATATATAAATAATCCAGAGGAATAAATGAATAGCCAGCATACCAGGTTAAAAAGGACATTACTTCAGGATTATTTTTAAAAAAACCATGCATTAGATAAACTTCATGCTTATAATGAGTTGTATGATTAAAAAAAATTGTTTCATTAAGCTTTTTTCTTTGTTTTACCTTTTTTTCTTCTCCTTGTTTTATTCTTGCTACTTTAAAAAGGTTGAGTGTGGTTAAATCGTTCAGAAAATCATTTACTATAACAGAAACATTTGTGTTTATATTAAAATCTATTTCGCTAGAATATACTTTTGAGTACACAATAACATCTGTATATGGATTGATAATTTTTATATCCAAGTAGACTTTTTCTTCTAATGCATAAACTTTTGAATAGATTAAATAATCTAACTGGCTTTCTAAAATACTTAATTTACATTGATTAAAATATTCATTTTCTGTTAAGGTTTCTGGATTTTTTAAGATTTCCATTGTGATATTTTGATATTCAGCACTATTTATCAACTCAAAAAGGAAATTTTCATTCAAAAATATAGTTCCTGTGGTTTCATTAATTAAATAAGGGGTAGCTACACCATACTGAGGAATGAAAGAATTTTCATCACTTTGATTGTTAAATTGATCATTTAAAGGTTGTTTAGAAAACAGTGAACAGGAAAAAATTAAGAATAGAAATAATACTTTGCTGAATTGATTGATCCATTGACTCATTTACTACTAATCCTAAGTTACCCCTACAAAGATACAAAAGTTTACTTATAAATCTCTTATATGTAAATCGTCTAAACCAGTATATATGTGGAGTCTTCATTTAAAAAAAAATTGATTTAACTACACGGGATAACATTATTTCCTTAAATGTTCCGCTAAAATTAAAGATCATTATTATAAATTATATAATGAAAATTGAAGGAAACAGAAAAAAGTACAATATTTACTAAAAAATGAAACTCTAGTTTACTTTGGCTCAATATTTTGCTGAACAAGATTACCTTGTTCATCATATTCCATGATTATTTTAAGATTATCTTTACTAAAGATGATTTCTTTGGTTTTTATTTTGTTTCGGTAAAAGATATTCTTTTTTAATTCATTATTCTCAAAATGTTTTTCTTCGATAACTTGATCTTCAGAATCATAGGTATAAATAACTTTTTTTTCCAGCAAATCAATTAAACTTATCATTTCTAAAACTCGACCCTGATTATCATATTCATATAAATAAATAGATTTTAATTCATCTTGTTGATAAGTTTTTACTGCTTTTTCTCTTCCATCACTATTATACTGTGTTATGGTTTTTAGATTTAACAGATAGTTTACTTCTTCTTTTTCTATTCTGACACCTTCATCAGAATACTGTATCTCCCAGAAAATCTTCTTTATTTCTTCATCATCTTCAATTGTGATGACTTCACCTTTTAATTCTTGTCCACGTGAATTATAGAAAAAAATATAAGTTTCATTATTTAAAGTGTAATACTCTTTTGTAATAATACCTTTATTAGTAAAAAAGGCATCCCAATAGACAATTTTCCCATCAGGAAATTCTTTAATAATTTGTTTAATTCGAAACTTTGAATCATATTTATAATGAATTTTAGTGGTTTCTGCAGAGATGTGATTATAATTTTCTTCAAAATTCACTAATCCTTCATTATTATACTGGTATTTTTTTGTAATGAGTATTTTTCCGTTTTTATATTCTTCCTGCTGAGTTTTATGATTCTCTGTATCATAGAGATATAACTCATTTATTACTTTATCTTTATAATAAATTTCCTTAAATACTCGATCACCTGCATAATAAAACTCCCACCGTTTTATTTCGTCTTTGTCATCATAAAGATATTTAGCTATAATTCGATCATCTTCATAGTTAACTCTTAAATAATACTGATAGTCAGCAATTTGTGAATAATTAATTTCCAACAATTCCAAGCCATTATAATTTGACTGATATAAACGGTCAAAAGAACTAGCTGACAGAACAAATAAGATAATATAATTGAATATAATTAGTATTTTTTTAATAAATCTAATACTCATAAATAACAGGTAGTCAATCAAAGATTTTATGGATAAATTTTTCTTTTTTAAAAATATGAATATCTTCTATTTTTTCACCATCTGTAATAAAATAAAAGGGAATATTTAATTTTTTACAAATAGTAAAAATAATTCCGCCTTTTGTTTGAGCATCATACTTCGTTAATACAATACCATCTATGTTTACAGCATCATGAAACGCAGAGGCCTGAATAAATGCATTTTGACCAGTCGTGGAATCAATTACCAGCATATTTTGTAGAGCAAAATCTCCTTTTGTTCTAATAACCCGTTCAATTTTCTTTAACTCTTCGATTAAATTCTTTTTATTATGTAATCGACCTGCAGTATCAACAATTAATAAATCTGCTTTTTTTGCAATTGCTGAATCAACAGCATCAAAAACAACACTTGCCGGATCAGCTTTTTCTCCCTGCTTAACTATCGAAATATTCAATTGATTTGCCCACCGAGTTAACTGTTCTGTTGCTGCAGCACGAAAAGTATCACCAGCTGCCAGCATAATTTTCTTACCCTGATCTAAATAATAATTAGCTAATTTAGCTATACTAGTTGTTTTCCCTACACCATTCACCCCTAAAACCAATACAATATTTAATTGGCTGGGTTGTAATTGAAAACTTTGATCTTCAAAAAACTGCATAAGCTCATTTTTGAGAAACTCTATTGCTTCTTCGATATTACCAATCTTGGAGGCTCTTAATTTTTCTATTAATTTTAGACTGATTTCAGGTCCAATATCAGCAGAAATCAAAGTCTCTTCCAATTTCAGTAATTGTTCTTCATCCAGCCTTTTTCCACCAAAAAGTTTACGTAACTGAGTTCCTAGATTTTCTTTTGCCACACGAGATTGCTGATAGTAATCTATTGTTGGTGATTTTGTTCTTTTTTTAAAAATAATGATAAAAATTATTATTACTAATGCTAGAATACCTATACTAATTAATAGCCAAAGCATATTCATGTATGTCTCCTATTAAAGTATTTTTAATATTTTATTTTTTTTCCAAAAAAGGATTTCTCACCAAATAAATGATTAAAATATTAAACAACTTCATTAAATTTTAAGTCTAATTATATCGATTAATTGATTAAAATTATCACTTTTTTATTGTGTTGAATATATTATATAAAATAGAATATTGCAATCTTTTTCTTGCCCTGATAGGAAAGAAAACACATTTAAATCCTAATTTTCTGCAAAGTTTTTCCAAAAATCTAGGAAAAAAATAATAAATGCATATAATATAATATGGAGACTATGAAGGTGTTTGCAAAAAATAACCATACCAATAATAATAAATGGATGTATAAACGATACAATCAATATTTTTGCAAACACCAGAGAGTAATGATTATTTTAGAAGAGCTTTTGTGGTTGATTTTTTGTTAATTATCATGGTGAGGGCTGATGATAAATCGAGGTATATATGAGACTTTTTTGCAAAATTTTGTTCCTTTCACTCTTTTTTCAATTCCCCTTATGGTCTATTAACTATATCACCACTGCCGAGTCAATCAGCTGGAATGGGGCTTATACTTCAGTAGCCGATGGTTTTGAGGCTCTCTTATATAATCCTGCTGGTTTGGAAATGACACACGGTAAATTTGGAGTCAATTTTTTTGGTTCCTCTGGTTTTCGGTTTTATAATAACCTAATTACTTCCTCTGATATCAGTTCACTGATTTTTACTAATAATAAATCTGATGATGCCGACCTTACTACTATTATTGCCAATAAATTAGATACATTATCTGAGGTTGGGATTAATCTGGGTATGGATTTAAGTATTGCCAATCTATTAATCTATTCCAAATTCAAAAAATTTACTTTTGGATTTTCTATGATCCCCAAAACTACTTTTTCTTTTTCTGTAGGAACAGATATCCTTTCCCCGATATTTAAAGGCTTAGATATATCAAATCCAATCGACTCCAGTTTAAATGTATACTTTCTTCAATATCTGGATTTTTGTTTTAGCTTAAGCAATCGGGCAAGATTTTTAGAAAAGTTTATTCCTGTTGAAGCAATATATGTGGGTATGACACAACATATTTATATTCCAACTGCTTATTTTAATTTATCAGGAGAAGTCACAAGTACTCAAGTTGTAACGATACCACCTACTTCGACTGATCTTTTCAATTTTAATATTAAAGGAGATGCAATTTTATCTACTACTTATGTAGTGTCTCAACTTGGAAATTATATCCCCTCTATCCCTTTACCTTCTGGAACGAATTACGATCTTGGGCCAGCATTTTTGAGTAGTAAAACTGCTGCATTTGGATTAGGTTGGGATTTTGGTTTTATAATCTTGATTAAAAAGTTTTTGAGATATGGTTTTGCTATTAATGACCTGGGATTTATGGTTTTTCCAAGGGGTGCACAAAAAAAGACAGATACAAATATTACTTTTAGTCTGGAAGATCTGGAAGACATGGGCGGCTGGGCAATGAATTCGTTATATGAAGTAATGGAGGGATTTTTCAGTGATATGGAACGAACCACAACTTCAACTTATATCCTACCCTCTACAACCGTTCGGACAGGTCTTGGAATTCTCCCTTTAGATAAAAAAAATATTACAATTATCATAGCAGCAGATGTAGCACTAAGTGATTTAAATCAACTCATTTATAATGGGTACCCCACTTTTAACTTTTCTACAGGTTTTGAAATAAATCCAAAAATTAATTGGGTTGAATTTATTTTTCGCGGCTCCTTTAATTATAATAGCCAGGTTAATTATCCTTCTTTAGCAGTAGGATTGGGATTATATATCGGACCTGTTCAAATGGAATTTGCTGTAAAAGGCCTAGAAATCCTCATTAAAAGCTGGGGAGCAAAAGAATTTAACTGCGGATTGGATTTAAAATTAGCATTTTAGGAGCCAGAGTTGGCTCCTAATTATAAAATATATTTTGAAAGATCTCTATTTTCAATAATATTTTTTAATTTATCTTTAATAAATTCGCCAGTGATTTTAACTTTTTTCGGACCGATATCGGGAGCTTCAAAACTCAACTCTTCTAATATTTTTTCCATAATAGTATGAAGTCGACGGGCCCCTATGTTCTCCATTTCTTCATTTACCCGGTAAGCAAACTCAGATATTACTGATAAAGATTCATCAGTAAAAATAAGTTCAATTCCTTCAGTTTTCAATAATTCCTGATATTGCAATATAAGAGCATTTTTTGGTTTTGCTAATATTTCAATAAAATCATCTTTGGTTAAGGCTTTTAATTCTACACGAATAGGAAAACGACCTTGTAATTCAGGAATTAAATCTGAAGGTTTACTCATATGAAATGCACCAGCAGCAATGAATAGTATATGGTCTGTTCTAACTGGACCATATTTGGTATTTACCTGAGAACCTTCAACAATTGGCAACATATCTCTTTGTACACCTTCTCGGCTGACTTCAGCACTGCTGGTTTGTTTTGATTTTACAGCAATTTTGTCTATTTCATCAATAAAAATAATTCCATCATTTTCTACTCTCTCAATTGCAAGGTCTGTCACTTTATCCATATCAAGAAGTTTTTCAATTTCTTGATCTAAAACAATTCTCCTGGCTTGTCCAATGGTTACTTTTCTCTTTTTTTGTCGATTACCTCCAAACATACCAGATAAATCACTCAAATTGATTCCCATACCTTCTACACCGGCCCCTGAAAACATTTCAACAATTGGTGAAGATTGAGAGGTTACCATGATTTCAACAACTCGGTCATCTAGTTTTCCTTCTTGCAACAGTTGTTTAAATTTTTCTCTGGTTGGTGTATTATCAGCCTGAGTATTTGATTGAGTAAAACCATATTGCTTATCTGTATTTTTCTTCATTTCTGGTACCAGTAAATTGAGAAGTGCTTCTTCTGTCTTTTTTTTAGCTTCATCCATAACAGACTCTCGTAATTCACTTTTTACCAGATTGATAGAAACATTTACCAGATCTCTCACCATACTTTCTACATCGCGTCCGACATAGCCGACTTCTGTGTACTTGGTAGCTTCCACTTTAACAAATGGAGCTTTACAGAGTTTTGCTAATCTTCTGGCAATTTCTGTTTTACCAATACCTGTTGGACCAATCATAATAATATTCTTGGGAGCAACTTCATCCTTCATTTCTTCAGGAATTAATTTTCGACGACTCCGGTTTCTTAAAGCAATAGCGACAGCTTTTTTAGCATCTTTTTGACTGATAATATATTTATCCAGTTCTTCAACAATTCTTCTTGGAGTTAAACTATCAGAATCAGTTAATAATTTCATTTTATTTCCTCAACTATAATAGAATCATTTGTGTAAATACAAATATCTGCTGCAATTTGTAAAGATTTCTCAGCTATTTCACGGGCACTGAACTTGGAGGAGTCCATATAAGCACGAGCAGCTGACAATGCAAAATTACCTCCACTACCAATAGAAGCAATTCCATAATTTGGTTCAACGACATCACCACTTCCAGATATGATAAAAGTGTTTTCTTTATCAGCCACAACTAACATAGCTTCTAGACGTCTCAATATTTTATCAGTTCTCCATTCCTTTGCTAATTCAACTGAAGCGCGCATGATATTACCATGATACTCATTGACTTTAGCTTCAAATTTATCAAATAAATTAAAAGCATCAGCTGTACTTCCGGCAAATCCGATTAATATCTGATCGTCATAGATTTTACGTAATTTTCTTGCATTATTTTTCATGACAGAAGAACCTAAAGTTACCTGTCCATCAGCAGCCATCGCCACCTTTTCATCTTTTCGAACCACCAAAACTGTGGTTGATCTAAATTTTCTCTTCTTACTCATATCAGTAGTCCTTTATATATAGTTGTATCAATTTCTCAATTAATAACCTGCTTAGCCTCTTACTAAAAAATATCTTTACTGGAGTTTTTGTAAAAGTAAAGTTCACAAAGTTACTTTATAGTAAGTAAAATCGGCTATAGATTAATTTTAATAAACACATCTTATAAATAATATTTTTTTTATAAAACGTAAATCCCTTTTCCTTAAAATTTAGATTATCTTAAATATACATTGTACTTTTTTATCATTTTTGTTGGTAAATAACTTTGTTTTGCCTTACGAATTCCTTCGATTCCCAGATCCTGTTCTCTATTTATGAATCGGTAATTTCCTAAAATAATCTCATGGGCAAAATTTTTATTTAACCATTGATAAATACCTGCATAATCTGTATCTGCTTTTTCAAAATGCATCACAAAGGTATCATCATTTAAAGCTTCACCAAATGTAAAACCAATTAGCTTGTCATTAACAATTAATACATATCCCTGAACATCAAAATAGTGATGATGGGTTAAAAATTCACATATGGCTTTACATTCATCACACCGCTGTTTATCTTCTTTTTTTTTCTCAAACCAATGTTCAGCTAAACGAACACAGGCATTTTTGTCACTTGCTTGATATGGCCGGAATTCATATGTATATTCTGCCTGAAATTTCTTAACAAAACCTCTTTTATTACTATACCTACGACCTTTTAAATGTGCAAGATCATCAGTTAAATAAACATAATCGTAATTATCTGGATCTTCTTCGATTTGAAAAATTTGTTTATCCAGTTTGTTTACTATTGATTCTGGAACTCTACGAATCGATTTGGTTATTTTTTGATCAATACCATATTTTAATAATTCTTGATATTCTTCATTATAATCTTTTACACCAAGTGGAGGCAAAAAAAACTTTGCAACTTTTTGTGTTCCCAATAGAACCAGACGATTATTCACCTCAGCATGCTTCATTACTCTTACATTTTGCCACATAAAAAGATTAGTAAATGTATATTCAGAAATATCATTTTCACCTTTTTGAGCAAGATACTGATCATAGAGTTGCTTATCCTGAATGGTTAGACGAAAAAATTCCAAATCTTGATAAATTTTCATTTTGATCCTGTGAAGTCATTTAAAATGTTATATGATTTTGAAAGAAAAAGAAAAAACATACAAAACGAAAATAATGATTATTCATAAGAAAGTCAAGAGATATATACAAATGTCATTTAAAAAGGTTAATTTTTGCAATAAATGTGAGCAAAATGAAAAATCTCTAGAGTTGTTGAAACATATACCTAGATATAGTATTAATAAATAAATAACATTGGTTTTTTCAAAAAAAGCAGTATGATAATAACTTATTAAAGTATATTGGAATCATATCCAGGGAGTTTCTATGTTTAAAAAAGTCACCATTGCAGCGTTGATAATGATTTTACTATCAGTCATTGCTACAGCAAATGAAGTTGTAAAAAATCCGATTACAAAAAAAAATACATTTTCATTTGCTGTTTCTCAATTTAATCAATTCAAAATGAATAAATCAATACCATATAAAAAAAGCAGTGCCTCAAAACCCGAAATATATCAGAAAATGAAAAAAGTAGGAGTTAATTTACTAGGACCTGGTATTGGTATATCACTAGGAGGCGGAACTGCTTTAGCTAGCGGCATGATAATACTTTATGTAATGCTCGATTTAACCTATCAACAAATGATACAATACTTACCGCTCATTTTTACACCATTATTCAGTTTTTTTGCTCCACTGAGTGCTATATTAATTTTTGGAGGAATTGTCCTCTTAGTTATTGGACAGTTATTATTCTGGACAGGTTTGCCATTATTGATAACCGGTTCTGTGCTCTATAAGAAACATAACAGTCCTAGAACACAATTTTTTCAACAACTGAATTTCAAAAACAAAAGTATTCAATCCGGCCTTTGTATTCATTTGGGATACATCATTAGAAAGTATCATCTTTATTAATGATCCTTTTTAAGGATATATTTAAAAAAAATAATATAAGAATTACAGTAAATATTGTATAACTTAAGGGTGATATCCAATTAATAAAGAAAGAAGATATTCAATGAATAATAAAATGATAAAGTCGCTTATAAAAATTATGAACAAAAAACGGATAATTTATTTACTCTGTATGGTTTTATTTACTCATAACAGTTTTGGTAACTCTAAATCGAATAATCAAAAAGTTCATTATGATTCACCTGTATTTCAATTGATAAAAAATCAAGACAATACGATCAATACCAATAATTCTATTATCCATTATAAAAAACAAAATCGTTCACTTTATGCAGGTTACCGAACTCTTAAAAAAACTGGCTTTGGAATTGTTATGGCAGGCCTAGCCTTGGGCACAACAGGTGTTTTTTTATATTTGGCTTCATATATTATCATTATTAGAAGTGGATTTACAGTAAAAACTTTTTTAGCAAATGTCTTGTTTCATGGAACTTCTGAACTAACCTATCAAAGAAGAGGTGATGGAGGCCTTTTAACATTTTCACTTTTTCTCTCTGGCTTATGTTCAATAGGAATTGGTTTATTACTTATCTTTACCGGTTTACCAGTATTAATCATAGGAGCAGTACTGAATCATAAAAACAAAAGAAGGGCGGTTGCTCCATTTATAAAAAGTGATGATAAGCAAAACAGTATCAGGGCAGGTTTTGCAATCCCAATTTAAACTAAGCTTTAATGATAACTACTAAGGAAATATATGTCTTTTAATTTTTATAGCCCAGGTCAAATAAATCAATTTCTTCAAAACAATAATCTGGATACTCAAAAGAAATTCGGCCAGCATTTCTTAATTAATGCTGGAGTAGTGGATACAATAATTGAGCAATGTCAAATAAATTCCAGAGATCCGGTTGTTGAAATTGGTTGTGGATTAGGCAGTCTAACCAACCGCCTTTTAAAAACAAAATGTCACCTAACAGGTTGTGAAATCGATTTAGCTTATATCAAACATTTGAAAAAATTATTCGGTCAAAATCCTAATTTTCAATTAATTGAAGGAGATTTTCTAAAGAACATACCAGTTTTAATAGAACAATTTAAAGATCTTCCCCTCGTATTCACAGGTAATCTTCCCTATAATATTACTTCACCAATTTTAGATAGTGTATTTACATCTGGCTTTAACTATCAGAAAGCCTGCTTTATGATGCAAAAAGAAGTAGCAGATCGCATTCAGGCCCAACCTGGCACAAAAGAATATTCAAGTATCTCTATTTTTTGTCAATATTATAATAAAATAGCCATTATTGCTAAAGTTTCACCAGGTTCATTTTATCCACCACCTCGGGTTCAATCAGCTGTTGTTCTATTTGAAAAGGATAACCAGTACCAGGCTGCCAATGAAGAACTTTTTTTTCAAGTCAGCCGGTCTCTGTTCTTAAATAGAAGAAAGCAAATAAAAAACAATTTGTTAAAATCATCTCACTTACAAAACTACCCTAAAGAATTAATACTCAAAGCCCTACAAAATACAAAAATCCCGGAAACTATTCGAGGTGAATGTTTATCCATTCAACAAATTATTCAATTAGCTGATGAAATTCATCATTTAAAAAGTTTTTTTTAAA
>JAKSBL010000220.1 GCA_022361115.1 Spirochaetota bacterium
AGATTTTTTTAATATTCTTGCTGAATTTATCCGGGTAACTGGGGATGAATTGAATTTTCAACGGGAAATTGATATCTCTAAAAATTTTAGAAAATTAGCAGCGAAGTTTCCCTATCTTTCCGTTCCCTATGTTTATGAAGAGTTTTCCACTGCAAAAATTATTGTTATGGAATTTGCCAGCGGAGATAAAGTCACTGACATTGATCAGTGGATATCCAGAAATAACAATCCAAAAGTGATTGCCAGCCAAATTGTAGAAATCTATATGGAGCAATTTTTAACCCTTAAACTCATCCATTTTGATCCTCATCCGGGTAATATTCTGGTTCAATCAAATAATCAGATTGTTTTATTAGATTTTGGTATGGCTGGCACTATTACCTCTAAAATCAATAATGGTATCAAAAATATGTTGAAAGCCTTTATTGAAAAAGATTATATCCGGATTATCGAACTATTAGATGATTTAGGTTTCATCAGAAAGGGAATTAATAAACCAGCTCTTTTATCAATTATGGAGTACTTTTTTGATGACATTATCTACACAGTAAAACTGGAAAAAGAATCTCTGCAATCTGTGGATCTTTCACCTGTTATTAATGAATTAGCAGAACTAATTTACTCACAACCTTTCAATCTCCCTATAGAATGGGCTTACCTGGGACGAACCATTGGAGTATTAACTGGGATAATTTCCACTTTAAATCCAGATTTTAAGGTTTATGATGAATTTTATCCTTATGCAGAGAAATTATTAAAACTGAATTTAGAGGAACTCATTAATAACGGAGCTGAATTACTTAAGAACAATAGTAGTATTCTCTTCAATCTTCCTCGAAAAACCAACAATCTCATCAATGATTTAGAAAGGGGGACACTCAAAGTTAAAGTGGATTTTGAAGAAGTAGATGATAAGATCGATGAACTAAAAAATCTGGTTATCAAAGCTGTTGGCATGGGTATCTCTTTTTTTTCTGCCTTTGGTGCCTATTTCTTATATACATTTCAAAAAACAACAGATGCAATAATCCTGGGGGGTATTTCACTAGGGGTATTTCTCTTTTCTTTTCGTTATAAAAAAATAACCCGCAAAGAGTTCATCAAGAGAAGGATGATGAAATAAAAATCACCTTTCATTCTTTATCTTATAAACTGCCTCTTTACAAATTTCTAAAAATAGCCTATTCTTAGACAGATTTTAAAAATTAAGGATAACTATGAGTAGCTTTGAGCTAAAAACAGCAATTACTAATGCCTTAATGGATGATTACCAGCAAATTTCAATCTATTTTTCTCATGCAATTAGCGAAAACATAGCCAAAAAAATTACTTTTTTTTCCGGACCCTGTGTTGCTGATTATGAAATCATAGCTATTTCAGATAATTGTTTGATCATTAAAACCAGTCTTTTAGATATCAAAAAAAATTATTATATCGGCTATGGAAGGGAAAAAAAAGAGGTCATTCCTCATGGCATATTGGATCTTCCTGATTTTCGATATCCTCATTCTGATCTTGGAATCAATTATAGTCAGACGAAAACTGTTTTCAAAGTCTTTGCTCCTACTGCTAGCCGAATTGTTGTGAACATTTTTCCTCAACTTCATACCAATGAAAAAAAAACCTTTGAGTTAATAGAAGAAAAATATGGAATCTGGTCAGTAGCAATTCTTCAGGATTTGAAAGGAAAATTTTATAATTTTCAGGTTGATGGCAGCTCATCACTTTTTGATTTTGAAAAACAGGTGCTCGACCCCTATGCTCCTTGTGTCATTGGAAAAACCAAAAAAGCAATGATCATTGATCAAACGGAATATATTCCACCTCCTCCCTTGGAAAAGCCCTTTCCACATGATGAAGCCGTAATATACGAAATTCATTTAAGAGACATATCTATTGATTCATCCAGCGGATCTCATCATCCAGGCAAATATCTGGCATTAGTCGAGGATAACACCTATTTAAATCATGATCCTGCAACTAAAATACCCACTTTAGTTGAACACTTTAAAGAACTAGGTATCAATACATTACAAATTATGCCAATTCAGGATTTTGATAATAATGAATCCCAAACAGAAGATTACCATTGGGGATATATGCCCCGTTTTTTTAACACTCCAGACGGAATTTACTCTTCCAATTGGGAAAACTCCAGTAAAATTTCAGAAGTGCAGAGAATGATTACTCATTTACACCAGCAGGGATTTCGTGTGATACTGGATGTTGTTTACAACCATACAGCCGAAGGTTTTTGGGGTGAAGGAGTTTATTCTTTTAATGCTTTTGTCCCATATTATTATTACCGTTTTGGTAAAGGTCATATTTCTAATGGTTCTGGTTGCGGCAACGAATTTCGGACAGAAGGATTTATGGCCCGAAAGTTTTTAATTGATAGTTTAAAGCACTGGTTAACTTATTATGGATTTGACGGGTTCCGCTTTGACTTAATGGGATTGATTGATTTACAAACTATGACTGAAATTGTTGAAGAATTAAGAAAAATCAAAAAGGATGTGTTTATTTATGGAGAACCCTGGACAGGTGGCATAACCCCCATTCAACCAACCTATAAAGGAATGCAAAAAGACAAAGGCTTTGCTGTTTTTAATGATGATTTTCGAGATGCACTAAAGGGATCGGTAGGCAACCATAAAGAAAAAGGCTTTGTCCAAACCAGTGGACACTATCACTATGAAAAGGTCATTCAGGGAATAGTGGGAAGTATCAATACTTTTACTTCTTCTCCCTTAGAATCTTTAAATTATGTAGAAATTCATGATAATCACACCCTTTTTGACAAACTCTATTTTTCCATTACTGAAAATGAGCATTTTGAAACACCAGAAGGGGAATTGTTAGAAAAAATCATTAAATTTCATAAACTTTGTGCCTTTATCTGTTTAACCAGCCAGGGAATTCCTGTACTTCATCTGGGCCAGGATTTTTTAAGAACTAAAGAAGGTGTAGAAAACAGCTATAACTCTGGTGACCGAATCAACCAGATAGACTGGAA
>JAKSBL010000558.1 GCA_022361115.1 Spirochaetota bacterium
AAATATTATCATTTTATTATGCATTTTTATCATCAACTTTTTCAAGATCTCTTAGCATTAAAGATGATGATTGGTCGAATATTCAATTAGCAAAAAATTCAAAGGATCTTTATAGTAAAGTCTCAAAAATATTAATTAATCATTTTAAAGAATTTTGTTAAAAATAATTATTTAATTTATCACTTTGAAAGATGTAACAATGTATCAAATTGGTCTTAAATTATGGTCTACTAATAAAAACTATATAAGTGAAGCAATAAGATTATATAACTCACAAAAAATTAACTATATTGAATTATTTTCAGTACCTGGTTCATTCCAAAATTATATAACAATATGGAAAAAAATTAAGATTCCTTTTATTATTCATGCCCCACATAGCCATAGTGGTTTAAATCCTGCAAAAAAAGAATTTAAGAAAAAAAACTTATTACTTGCTAAAGAAGCCATTCAATTTGCTCATGAACTTGAAAGTGATTATATTATATTTCATCCTGGAATTGATGGAGAAATAAATGAAACAATCACATTCTTTTCTGATATCAATAATGGTAAAATTATAATAGAAAACAAACCTTATTTCACTATAGACAAAAAGCACATTTGTATTGGCCATTCCCCAGAAGAAATAAGTAATATCATAAATAAGTTAGATCTAAATTTTTGTTTAGATATTGGGCATGCTATTTACTCTGCCAATGCCAAAAAAATTGATCCATATAAATATATAAATAATTTTTTGGAGCTCAAACCGAAAATAATTCATTTAACTGATGGTAATATTAATGGTATAATAGATCAACATTTACATTTCGGAAGTGGTAGTTTTGATATAAGTAAAATAATGAAACTGTTACCAAAATCAGTAAAGTTAACTATAGAAACAATAAAGAGTAATCCAAATAACTTAAAAGATTTTGAAAAAGATATAAATTATTTAAAAAATCTTAACTTAAATAAAATATGACATTAAGAAAAGCACAAAACAAAGATATCGATAATCTATTTTTATTAGGAAATGATAGTCTTGTTAGAAACAATTCATTTAATAACGAAAAAATTAATTACGATGAACATTTAACTTGGTTCTACAAAATCCAAAATGATCCTAATAAATTGTTATTGATAATAGAAGAGAATAATGATTTTTTGGGACAAATAAGATTTGATTTTACCAATCATAATGAAGCAGTTATCAGTATAAGTATTGTTAAAAAATATAGAGGAAAAGGATTAGGTAAACAAGCAATTTCAAAAGCAACAGCAAAATTAAAAAAACTCTGTCCAAACATAAAGTATATCATTGCATATATAAAAATAAATAATGAAAAATCAATTCAATTATTTGAAAAATGTAATTTTAAAAAAATTAAAGAAATAATAATTAAAGATGCTAAATCTTTTGAGTTTAGATTTTCCATGATGAAAAAATATTAATAAGGATTTCAATGTTTAATACTATAAAAATAGCCAATAAAAATGTTGGTGATCATTATCCAACTTTCATTATTGCTGAACTATCAGCAAACCATAATCATGATATTGACTTAGCCAAAAAAACCATCAAAGCAGCAAAAGAGTCTGGAGCTGATGCAATCAAATTACAAACTTATACAGCAGATACTATAACTATCGATTGTGATAATGATTATTTCAGAATTAATCAAGGAACTATCTGGGATGGTAAAACTTTATACAATTTATATAAAGAAGCTTATACACCTTGGGAATGGCAAAAAGATTTAAAGGATTATGCTGAGTCATTAGGTTTAATTTTATTCTCATCTCCATTTGATTGTACATCAGTTGATTTTTTAGAAAAATTAAATGTTCCAGCCTATAAAGTTGCATCTTTTGAAATCACAGACATTCCCCTCATAAAATATATAGCATCCAAACACAAACCGATTATTATATCTACAGGAATAGCAAATCTGGCTGATATTGAAGAAGCTGTAAATACATGTAAAAATGCCGGTAATGATAATATTGTCCTGCTGAAATGTACGTCAGCTTATCCGGCACCATTTAAGGACGCTAATTTAAAAACTATACCAAATTTAGCTGAAACCTTTAATGTTGTAACTGGTTTATCTGACCATACATTAGGTTCATCTTTAGCAATCGCATCAATAGCATTAGGTGCAAAAGTTATCGAAAAACATTTTATATTAGATAAAAATATCAATAGTCCTGATGCTTCTTTCTCTATGATCCCAAAGGAATTTAAAAATATGGTTTCTAGTATAAGAGAAGTAGAAAAAGCATTAGGTTCTATTAATTATTCACTATCTGATAAAGTAAAAAAAAATAAAATCTTTGCACGTTCACTATTTGTAGTAAAAGATATGAAAAAAGGGGAAAAAATTACAAAGCAGAACGTAAAATCTATCAGACCTGGTTATGGCTTACACCCAAAATATTATGAGGATATTTTAGGAAAAAAAATAAAATTTGATACAAAAAAAGGAATCCCATTAAGTTGGAATATAATTGAGTAATAAAATTGGAGTATAAATTAAATGTATTTTAATGAAATTGATCAAATTATTCTATTTGGGGGAGGTTATCTAATTATACCTATTTATGAATTATTTCAAGAAAAAGGTTATAAATGTTACATTATAACTAGTGAACGACATGCGAATGAAATAATTGATAATAACCTAACTTTAAAACAACAATTTGA
>JAKSBL010000209.1 GCA_022361115.1 Spirochaetota bacterium
AATCCATTATTAAATATTTTCCGCCTTATACCCGGATGACCCACCCAAAAGGGGGATTATCCTTATGGGTAGAATTACCTGAGCATATTGATACGGTTAAACTCTATTCTTTAGCAAAAAAAGAAAAAATCACCTTTATGCCTGGCCCAATATTTACCACAACCAATAAATTTCGAAATAACTTACGCTTAAACTGTACCCGCTGGTCAGCAGAAACAGAGAGTGCAATAAAAAAACTGGGAGAATTAGCTAGAATTAGTCATGTTGAAGAATAAAAAAAACAGAACTGCAACTTTAACAAAGTACAGTTCTGCCTCGAATAAAGAAGGGAAATCAAATGAAAAAACTGCTATCATTATCATTGATTAAAACAGTTTCTCACTACTTTTTGTAAAGGAGGACAAAAAGGTTCCATCTATTTACTTCTTTGTTGTTAATTAAAAGTTAATAATTAACAAAATTTTTTGCCCATTTCTTTACATTTCTTTACTTTCATTTATTTCATTTCACCAAAGTCAACACAATAGTTAACTAAAGGCTCTCTCTAAAGTTCTCTTAACAAGATGGCTTCAAAGAGAGAGAACCATTTAGTTAAAAGTGAAGTGGAGAACAAATAATGAAAGAAATCTATCAAATTAACTCCATTATTTTAAAACCATCAGTCTTTTTTTCTAGTTAAAAAGTCTACCCAAACAGCTAGTAAGAGTACTAAACCTTTAATAACATACTGCCAGCCTATTGGCATATTCAGTAAACTCATACCATTATTTAAACTCTCCATTACCAGTGCACCTATAATTGCACCAGGAATAGTACCCTCCCCACCTGCTAAACTGGTACCACCAATAACAGTAGCAGCAATCGTATCTAACTCAAATAAGTTACCTGCAGAAGTATCAGCAGATCCCATTCGTGCTAAAAATATCATAGCAGCAATACTGGAAATAAAGCCCATTAGAACAAAATTAAAAAAAGTTTTAAGTTCAATATTGATCCCTGATAAACGGGCAGCTTCTTTATTACCACCAATTGCGTATAAGTGACGTCCAAAGGTAGTGTTTTCCGCTAAAAAATTAACAACAATCACTAACACTAATATAATTAAAAATACATAAGGAATACCACGGTAGGTAATCAAAATGTAACCAATAAAACCTACAGCAACAGATAATCCTAATATTTTTAACATTTGTAATTCCATGGGCAATGTAGAAAAACCATATTTCATTCTGGTTCGTCTTTTTCTCCATTCAAAAAAGACAATCAATAATATTGCCAAAATGATAAACAAGAAGCTGGTATCATGAAATCCTTCAACTTCAAATATTGTAGGCAAGTATTGTTGAGAAATGAGTTTAAAAGAATCCCTCATAGGTCCAATTGTTTCACCATTGGTTACAATAATGGTTGCTCCCCGGAAAGCTAAGAAACTACAGAGAGTAACAATAAAAGCGGGTACATTACGGTAAGCAACCCAAAAACCTTCCCAGGCACCAACTAAAACACCTAACATCATGGTAATTAAAATAACAAAAGGAGTAGGCATTCCAAACTTAACTTGTAAGAATGCAGCTACAGCTCCTAAAAAACCACACACAGAACCAACCCCTAAATTAATGTGGCCAGTTACAATAATTAACACCATTCCTATTCCCAATGTTGCAATAGTACTGGTTTGTAAAAACAGGTTACTTAAATTTCTTGCTTTTAAAAAAATTCCATCAGTAGCAAATCCAAAAATTAACCAGATCGAAATCAAGGCAAAAAGCATTACATATTGTTTTAAATTTTGACGGATAGAATCAAGGATAATCTTCTTTAACACATCCATCCGGTTTTGACTTTCTAAAGCACTCATATTATCATTTTCTCCTTTATGTTATTATTATTTATTGATTTCCAGTAGCATAAAGCATCACTTTTTCCTGAGTGGCTTCTTCTGCTAACATTTCACCAGTAATTTTTCCTTCATGCATTACCAATATCCGATCACTCATCCCCAGTATCTCTGGCAACTCAGAAGAAATCATGACCACACAAACTCCCTGTTCGATCAGGTCGTTCATAATATTATAAATTTCATATTTTGCCCCAACATCAATTCCACGAGTCGGTTCATCCAAAATCAAAATTTGCGGTTCCGTCATCAACCATTTTCCTAAAACAACTTTTTGCTGATTTCCGCCACTTAAATTACGGGCCAGCTGTTCAACTGAAGGGGTCTTAATCGCTAAATCCTGCACATATTTATTACTCACAACCACCTCTTCATTTTTATTGATCACAAAACCACCAGCAGATACTTTATCCAAACTAGCCAGGGTGGTATTTTTCTCAATATTCATTTCCAACACCAGTCCATAACGTTTACGATCTTCAGTTACCAGACTAATACCAGCTTTTATTGCCTGATGGGGGTTATGTATCTTTATCCTTTTATTATTTAAGAGAATGTCACCATTGAGCCTTTTTCCCCAGGCACCAAAAATACTCATCATGAGTTCAGATCTACCAGCACCAACCAGTCCGGCAATTCCCAAAATCTCTCCCCTTTTTACTTGAAAGTTGATATTATCCAAAGCAATATCATCTGTCTCCTGGCTATAAATAGTCCAGTCTTTGACTTCCAGAACGACTTCACCAGATGTGTGTTTCTTTTTAGGGAACAGCTGAGTAAGCTCTCTTCCTACCATATGGGCAATCAATTTTTGTTCATTCAGATCTGACTTATTTTCAGTTACAATAGTTTTTCCATCACGCAGGACAGTAATCCGGTCAGCAATATCAAAAACTTCATTTAAACGGTGAGAAATGTAAATACAGGTAACCCCTTTTGTTTTTAAGTTTCTGATAATATTTAATAAAAGTTTGGTCTCTTCATTGGTTAAAGCAGCAGTTGGCTCGTCCAAAATAAGAATTTTTACATTTTTAGATAAGGCTTTCGCAATTTCAATCAGCTGTTGTTGGCCAACTCCTAAGTTTAAAACTCTCACCACAGGATCAATATTGAGTTTTACTTCTGCCAGCCACTTTTTAGCTTCATGCATGGATTTATCCCAATCAATACGTCCATTAGAATGCAGCTCTGATCCCAAAAAGATATTCTCACAAACATTCATTTCTTTTACCAGGGTGAGTTCCTGATAAATGATGCCAATTCCAGCTTTTTCACTATCCTTAATATGATGATATTTTTGTACCTGGTTATCAACAACAATATCACCCTTATAAGTACCAAAAGAATGAACTCCACTGAGTACTTTCATTAAAGTAGATTTTCCAGCTCCATTTTCTCCTACTAAGGCATGAATTTCCCCTTCTTTTACTGAGAAAGTCACATCATCCAATGCTTTGACACCGGGAAATTCCTTAGTAATGTTTTTCATTTCGAGAATATAATTCTCCATTTTACAATCCTTTTTAATAGGGTTTATTTTTTTGGATAATGACTTATAGCCATTAAAATCAGTTTCCTGAAAGCGATAAAAGTAAAAAATGGCTAAGAAGCAAGACTACTAGATACTTTTTTTATCACTTTTAAGAATCCGTTTTTAAAATAAAGGACCTGAAATCCATTCAAATAACAGGCCCTTTTAACCTATGAATGCTTATTTATAAACCTGGCTTTTTTGCATATATCCGCTATCAATTAAAACTTTATCAATATTGTCTTTATCAACCATGAAGGGGGTTAATAATAAAGATTTAACATCAGTTTTATTATTGTTAACGGTTTTACCTTCAGTATTGGGAAAGTCATTTTTAGCCATGAGTAATGCAGCATCAATAGCAGCTTTACCTAATTCACGAGTATCCTTGAAGACTGTCATCGATTGTGTACCTTTTACAATTCTCTGAGCAGCATCAATTTGAGCATCTTGACCCGTGATCGGAACATTGCCGGCTAAACCTTGAGCAGCCATAGCTTCAATTGCACCACCAGCAGTACCATCATTAGGAGCTAATACTGCATCAATTTTGTTATTAGATTTAGTCAAAGCTTGTTCCATTAAACGAAGAGCATTTTTTGGTTCCCAGTTATCAACAGCTTGTTCTAAAACAACATTGATTTTACCTGAATCAATTAAGGGCTGGATATATTCCATAGCACCTTGTTTGAAAAGTTTTGCATTATTATCTGTAGGAGCACCAGAGAGGATTACATAGTTACCTTGAGGAACTTTATTAGTAATATATTCACCCTGGATACGGCCAACACCAATATTATCAAATGAGATATAAAGATCTACATCACTATCCATGATTAAACGGTCATAAGAAATCACTTTTACCCCTTCATCATGCGCTTTTTCAACTAAAGTAGCAGCTGATTTTGAATCATGAGGAGCTAAAATTAAGATATCCACACCTTGTGTCAAAAGATTCTCCACCTGGTTCGCCTGCAACTTAGCATCAGCATCAGAAACTTGTACTAATAAGTTAATACCTTTTTCTTTTGCATAAGCTTCCATGGTTTCTTTATCACGAACCCATCTTTCTTCCCTTTGTGTTGGTAAGGATAGACCAATAGTTACAGTATCCTTTTTCTTTTTCTTTTTCTTCAAAAACCAGCTAACCATGGTTGTACCAATTAAAGCAACCACTAAAGCCAGGGTTAAAATTTTTCGCATCTTCTTGTTCATTATTCTTTCCTTTCTGAAAAATGATTTTTTTATTAAAATCTTACAAAGCAAATTAGATGCCAAATTATGATTTTCTCTATATAGATCTATTTCCTTTTAATTATTGGCATTTTTCGTTTTTTTTCGAAATATGAACAATAAATTAACCAATTATTCACTACTTCACTTACTTAAACCTTAAAACTTTTATTTTTCACAAAATGGCTAATGCAATATAAATAAAAAAACTGGTGCTTATGCACCAGTTGGTGGTAAAAATGCACCACCAGTTTTAAGGATTTTAACAAACTAAAAAAACAAAAAAAAGCTGGGACAAATGATTTGCCCCAGCTTTTGTTAACAGTTACTTATTAATCAAAATATTGAAAATATTTTTGATAGCCTTCATTTTTTCTTTCTTTATAAGACTTTTCAAATTGTAAGTTTTTTCCAAGTCTTTTTGATTTCATATCTTTTTTATTGGCATAAGCAAAAATTGTTAACATAATAGATTGTAAAGACATATTTTCCTCCTGTTCTAAAATCTATATTTATCACTATAAATTAATAATCTCTTTCATTCTTGATATTTTTTGCCAAAAAAACATTGAATTAAATGCTTCTTGCACAATATCCAGCTTTTGATTTCTCTTTAGATTCGGATAATCTAAAATAAAATGAAACTGTCCTGTATTATTGAAAATTATACAGGACAGTGATGAATATCAATATTTGATTTGGGTTTTTTATCATTTTAAAATAATTGTTAATCTCAATCATTTCAGCAAAAAACCTAATCGAAAAGTATTAGTTCCTTGTATTAAATTATTAATAATTAAAGTACTGCACAATTGAATGATATCCATCATTTTTTACTTCTTCATAATATTTATTTTTATCAAACATGTAATGTTTATTTTTGTATTCTACTAATTCCTCATTAGATTTAAAGTTTATTTTTTTTGCAAAGGCAAAAATGGTTAATAATATTGATTGTAAAGACATAGTTACCTCCTTATGTCTACACATAAAAAACAATAACGAAAACGAGAAGAACTTACCGGTAAGACTTTCTTAGTTTTTTAAAAAACCAAAACAAATGAATTAGAAGTGAACAACCATCATCATATTTTTTTCCCTCCTTGTAAATAAAAGTTAGGTTGCTTTGAAAAATGGTACCTGTTTTTTCAAAGGACAAAAAAAAAGATCAAATCATATTTTGTTCAAAATACAATTTGATCTTTATTTATCATAAAAATGATCACCTTATCCTACCCTGACAGGATAATCTAGAGATAAAGATCAAATGGTAATTTCTTTTAAGTATCAAATTAATCATCTAAATTCTCCTTTCAGTTTAGTTCTCTAGATATTACGCTTTTTAAATTTAGCTGTCAAGTTATTTTAGCAAATATTTTTTTAAAATAATCGATTCTTAAAACCAGTACTAGTATGGTCTTTTAGTTTTTGCTGATCAATCATCTTATGTATTGATTTTTCGACAGATTTTTCAATTTTATTAGCCAGATAATGAGAAAAAGGGTTAACTTTTGCTGGTATAAACCACCTTACCCCATTTTCATAAGCCCTTTTTACAGAAAAGTATTGGAAATCAGCCAGCAGAGAAATATTGGTTCATCCGGCGCGCGGCGGAGCTCTCACCTATGAGCAAGCACGCCGTCTGGGCTTCACCCCCGACGCTCCATAAGCTCTTATCTTGACATTCGCTATGTTACAATTTTCAAGCTCAGCCAAGCTGAGTTTTGTTTTTGGGGCGTGGTGC
>JAKSBL010000188.1 GCA_022361115.1 Spirochaetota bacterium
ACTTTTTTAAGAAATCATGAACTTTCATAAAATATCTCTTTCTAGATAACTGTGCTTTGAGCATAATAAATTATAAATAAATTTAATTGTACAAATTCGACATTTGTCTGATTGGTTCAATACATTTTAACTTGAGCAGTCTGCTCAGGCTTTAATTGTTGAATCTCAAATAATTTTTAAGGTTTTTAATCAATTAAATTTACCCTTCTCCTGATTTAAATACTTAACTTTATTAAATTATTGGTATTGTGAAGAGTAATACTCCAGATATTGAGCAGGAATATTTTCTATTCGGGATCTTATTTCAGTTCGATATTGAACTAATTCCGGGAATTGGTAAAAAAAAAGCATTTTTTGTTTTTTTATTTTATCCGCTTCTGGTTTATCAGATAATATGAAAAAAGTCCAGGATTCGGCAATATCTTCTTCTGGACTTTCGGCTGCATAATCGGTCACAAAATTATCCTGGTTAGCTAAATAAAATTCGTATAATAATTTTAATTTTCTTTTTCCCCTTTTTTTGTCGATTTTTCTCCATTCAGCTAAAACAGGAGGAGCCCAGAATTGGTTTACAAATTGATAAAGATAACTGGTTTTTAAAGCATATCCTTCATAAGTTAAATAACCTTTGGTTTCATCTTCATATATATCTTCAGTAGGTTCAACCTGGCTGGAATTTAAGGTTAAAAGGTGGCCGAATTCATGAATCATAGTATGAGTATAATCAATGATATGGGCTGAGTCTTGATTATCTAAATTCATGTCTGAGATATCAATGTCCATTTGCCATTTTTTATTGCTCTGATCCATTTGATTCATACCGCCTAAATCATTGTCTAAACCATCAGTAAATAATCTTAGAGATACTACATATTCCTTTAATAATTCTTCAGGCAAGATACTGTATATTGAATTCCAGTATTTTTCTGCAAAAGATATATCATGGCTGGTTCTTTCCAGTTGGCCATTTTTAATATTCCAAACACCGATTTCCTTTCCGACTCCTTTACGGGCACTAGTAATAGTTAAGGGAAATAAAAGAATAAAAAAAAGACAAATAAAAAAAAATGGGAGATTTGTGATTTTTGGTTTGTATTGAATTGTTTTCATCTATATTTCCTTTAATTTATGTTAAAAATATAAAAGCCATTATATCATTTTGAATAAATGAGTAGGTAGAATTATTTTATCGGTGCTTTATTTTTTTTTAAATTAGCTTAGAGGACATTGAATGGTAAACTTTGCTCCGTTATCATTAGAAAAGCTGATATTTCCACCAATTTGCTGAACCAGAGAATGAACAAGCTGCAGTCCTAAAGTGGTTGGATGATGAATATCAATATTTTCTGGAATCCCTTTTCCGTTATCATGATAAATAAGTTTCACAAATTCCTTTTCTTTTACCAATTTTAAAAAAATGTTTCCTTCTTTTCCTAACTCAAAAGCATATTTATAGGTGTTCATAAGCAACTCATTGATTATTATGGAACAGGAAACAGCCCGATCCATATCAAAATTAACATCTTCTAGTTCCAGTTTTATTTTAATTGGTTTTTTTTCGAGGTTAATCATCATCATAAACTGATTAGCCAAATTATTGAGAAAATCCTTGAAATTAATCTGGTTGAAAAATTTAATTCTGCTAAAGAGATCATGAATCATTACCATAGTTTTTACCCGTTGCCGGCATGTTTGTAAAGCTGATAAAGCTATTTGATCAGTAATGGATAATTTTTGTAATTCTAAGATGCTGGTAATAATTTGCAGATTGTTTTTTACACGGTGATTGACTTCTTTTACTAAAATCTCTTTTTCTGAAAGTGAATTTTTAAGTAATTGGAGGTTTTTTTTCTGCATAATGATATTGGTTAAATGAATAGCTATTTTTTCAAACTGGTTTTTCTGATCCATGGTAAATGGACTACCTGAACTGATACTCATTAAACCAATAACTTTATTATCAAAAATCAAAGGGACAATAATAATTTCGTTTACATTTAAGATTTTTCGGATTTCTTTGCTGGTTTTCTGATCGAAGGCGTTTTTAATATGATCATTTGTCCACTCTTGTATTAATTTTTTCGTATTTAATCGAACAGTTTTCTTTTCAGATAGAATATTATTTAATATACTACTGTCAGTTCTGGCAATTTTTACTTCCGGTATAGTATTCTTTATTATTTTTTCGATCAGTTCTATTTTGCTTTTGCTGATCGAAAGTTTATCAATAGTGAGTTTTTTGCTATTACTATCATATATATACAATGTTACACTTGAGTTTATGGTTTCTCTGGTGTAACAGGAAATCAAATCAAATAACTCGGTAAGAGATTTATTTTGATTGGCAGCTAAATATAGTTCATTAATAAGATTTAACTCAATATTCTCCTGTTGAATAACTAATTTTTGTTTTTCTTTTGCTCTTTCCAGTTTCTTTTGTTGAGTTATATCCTGGATTACGTGTACAGCTTGTAAAATATTGTCATTTTTATCAAATACCGGTTCAATTATTATTTTCAGCCATGTTTTCTCATTACTAATGTAATGTTCAATAGTTTGTTTCTTTTTTGTTTTTAGCATTTTTTCAAATGGGCAATTATCTAATGGATTCCCTTTACCGTGGATCAACTCACAAATGTTTTTATCTATAACATTTTCATTATGAAATGAAAAACAGGCTGGGATACTTTTATTTGTTGCAATGATTTTTTTGTCTTTACCGATTAAACAAATCCAGTCTGATATAGATTCAAAAATTAATTGGAGAAAATTTTGATTCGTCTCTAATTGATTATGAAGATCTATGAAATGTTTTAAATGCGAAGAATCCAGATTATTTTTAGCCATTTATACCTCTGGATTTATTTATAAGTCAAAAATTTAACTTACTGAGATTCAAACTGATATTTAGTGTATTATTTATTATAGTATTTTAAAAGAATCTATGCAAGTAAAGATATTATAAAATCCCTTTAATTGTATTAGTAAAATAATATATATTGACATATTAAAATATATCAATATAATAATATATATGACTTCCAAAAAGGAGAGAAAAATGAAAATTGGAGAATATATAAGAAAAATTCCTAAAATCGAATTGCATGTTCATCTTGAGGGTAGTATTAGACCTGTAACTCTGCTTAAATTAGCTGAAAAAAATCAGGTCGATCTTCCTGTTAAGACTTTAGAAGAATTAAAAAAATGGTATCAGTTTGTAGACTTTCCTCATTTTGCAGAATTGTATCAGACTATTTCTAAATGTATTAAAAGTTGTGAAGACATAGAATTAATCACAAAAGATTTCCTGGAAAATCAAGCAGAGCAAAACATCATTCATACTGAAGCAACATTTACAGCTTTAACCCATTATTTAAATAATGGTCTTGATTTTGCAGATCAACTAAAAGCAATAAATCGAGCTAAAGAGTGGGGCTGGAAGAAATATGGAATCACCCTGGGAATTATTATAGATATCCCTCGTGATTTTGCAACTCAACAACAATCAATGCTGGTAGCAGAATGGGTAGCCAGTTCTACTCGAGATGGAGTGGTTGCTCTGGGATTAGGAGGCTACGAGGTTGGTTTCCCTCCTGTAATGTTTAGAACTGCTTTTGATTATGTACGATCTCATGGAGTACCTGCGGTTGTTCATGCTGGAGAAACAGAAGGCCCAGCAAGTATCTGGGGTGCCTTAAATGAACTGGGTTCCATCCGAATTGGCCATGGAGTGAGAAGTATAGAAGATAAAAAACTGGTTCAAAAATTAAAAACGGACAAAATCCCCTTAGAAATTTGTCCATCCAGTAATATTTGTCTCAAAGTTTATGATTCCATTCATGATCATCCAGTAAATCAACTGGTTGAAGAAGGGGTGGTGGTTACCATTAATTCCGATGATCCACCAATGTTCAATACGAATTTAATGAATGAGTATCAATTGATCGCTGCTATCTTCAATTATCCACCTCAGCAAATTAAAGATTTTATTATTGCTGGAGCAAAAAATAGTCTTGTGTCTAAAAAGGAAAAACAAAGGATCATTAATAAGATAGAAACAGTCAGTGCAGGGTTATTGAATCCTCATGCTAACCAGCCCAGAGAAGATGATTAAAAACAATATCCATAATCCCTAAATACTCTTCTTTACACGAAATCCATGATTTCATAAAACCCTCACTTCTGTGAGGAATTTATGAAAAAGAATAACAGGACTTGTTTTTTAAAAGGAAATGTGCTATATTTATATTAGACCAAACCGATCGATCGGTAGAGCATTTTTAAGGAAGAGAAATGGCACCTAAATCAAAAGCTGAAAAAGAATATCTAAAAAAAGTGATGCTCTATAAGAATAAGGTATTTTGTTTCACAAATGAAGCAGATCAGGAAGGATTCGATTATTTTGATTCTCAAGATTATATAGATCGCAACCCGCAATTCAGAGCAAAACTTAAAAACTTATTCTTTTGCAATGGATTGAAACACTTTTTGGGAGTGCTGCAAATATTTGGTAAACATATTACAAAAATTATGCAAGGGAGAAAAAAATGTTTTACTGGTTTAGATGATTATCTTAATGAATTAGAAGAAACTGGCCAGATTACCAGGACAA
>JAKSBL010000503.1 GCA_022361115.1 Spirochaetota bacterium
GTTCAGGGAAAAATATTTTTCAGCTTGCTTTTTTGACTTATCCATACTACAATAATTTTAAATACAAGACTTATAATTTTACTTTTTTTATATAAAAAACTAGGAGTATCTCATGTTTTACGATTACAATGAACTGATGAAATTTAATTTAGAAGTCAACACTTTAGGAAAACGGAAATATCAATCCCCTTTAAATCTTTCACATACTTTTTCAGATAACATTGTCAATTATGTTTCTGATGATGAGCGGGTTTTAATCATGAATTCATTAAAAGAGGTCAAAGAATGGATGGATAATAATAAAAGTATCCCTTCTTTTGAAAAAGCAGGACCTCGATCAGAAATTTATTTTCAATCAGGAGAAACCATCTCTGCGATTGTTACCTGTGGTGGCCTTTGTCCAGGTTTAAATTCGGTTATTCGTTCCCTGGTTTATATGAATTATTATCGCTATGGTAATAAAATTACTTATGGTATTCGTTATGGATATCAAGGTTTCATTGATGATCATGATCATGAGATAGTGAATCTCACGCCCCGAGTGGTTGAAAACATTCATAAAGCTGGGGGAACTATTTTAGGAAGCTCGCGAGGTCCACAAGATGTTGGAGCAATAGTGGAAAAGCTGGAAAAATTGAATATTAATGTTCTGTATACCATTGGAGGAGATGGTACTTTACGGGGAGCTCAGGATATTGCTAATGAAATTTCCAAACGAAATTTAAAAATAGCTGTTATTGGTATTCCCAAAACAATTGACAATGATATTGCTTATATTGATAAATCTTTTGGTGCTGAAACAGCTTTTAGTAAGGCATGTGAAGCAATTGAATCAGCCCATACTGAAGCTCGGGGAGCTTACAATGGGATCGGGATTGTTCGAGTCATGGGCAGGCATTCTGGTTTTATTGCTGCAAATGCTACCTTAGCAGCAGGTGATGTTAATGTTGTTTTAATTCCTGAAGTCGAATTTGAATTAGAAGGTGAAAAAGGGTTATTTCAACATTTGAGAAAGCGGTTGGATGCTTCACAACATGCACTGATATTAGTAGCTGAGGGGGCCGGCCAATACCTGTTTAAAGAAAGTAAGGGAAAGGATGCTTCGGGCAATGAAAAACTGAATGACATTGGTGTTTTTTTAAAAAAAGAAATCAAACGCTATTGTGATCAGGAAAAAATCCCCTGCTCTATCAAATATATTGATCCTAGTTATATTATCCGTTCCACAGAACCAACTCCTAATGATTCTCTTTTTTGTATTCAATTGGCCCAAAATGCAGTACATGCTGGGATGGCTGGAAAAACAAATATAGTAATGGGCTATTTAAATGGAGATTTTGCCCATATTCCTATTGAAATTGCAGTCTCTCAACGAAAAGTTCTTCATCCGGAAAGTGAACTCTGGCTGTCAGTTTTAGAGACAACAGGCCAACCAATCCGTTTTAAAAACGACTAATATATTTATTTTATGTTTTTATTCTGCTGATTGATCAACTTGCTTGTTTGTTTTATTCATGGTTTCATGTTTTTCCGGAAAAATAAATAAGACAAAGATTAATAAAAAAGCTCCCACAACAGTATAAACATCAGCCAGGTTAAAAACAGGCCAGTAAAAATCTTTATAAAACCAGAGAACATAATCAACTACAAAACCTCTGATAATACGGTCAATAACATTACCAAAAGCTCCACTCAAGATAAGGGCTAGCGGCAATAGCTGTTTAATATCATCAACAGTAAAGAAAAAGATTAGTACTATAATTGTTCCTAGTCCTTGCAGTAATACCAAAAGAATCCATTTCAATGTACGAAAATCTACTTCTTTTAGTAAACTGTCCAGCCGGGCTTTTTCATATCCATTCAAGTCTTTTTTGATGAGATACTGAGATTTCTTTTCATCCAGCTGATATAGGGATTTCATAAAATTCTGATCTTGTTGATTTAGTTTACTGATTATTGCACTTTCAAACTTCTGTTTTTTAATTGATTTTGGAATTTTTA
>JAKSBL010000696.1 GCA_022361115.1 Spirochaetota bacterium
TACATCCATTCCTCTTCTGCAAGCTTCATGACCTAATGCATTAGCCAAATATAACTGTATAGATTAAAAAATAATGCTCGTTTACAGGCTCTCTCCAATCTTTTTGCACCATAATTGCTTTCTAACCGGCAAACACAACGGGCCGGACGTAATCCATCAACTCCTTTTTGATTAAGAAGCTGTAAAACAAACAAATAAGTTGATTCTCCTATCTGTTTAGACCAGTTCTTTATCCCAACAGAAGTTGTTTCCAGATAATATTGCTTATTAGGAGGAGAATATTCATTTTTTTTAACCCCTTCCCACTCATAATTTGCTTTTCTGTGAATAGCAATCTGATCATAATTGTGGTAGATAATTACTTCATTTATTCCCATATATACAGTGACTTTTTTCCCAATATATCTAAGGAACAGAATAGAAAGCTTTATCTATCTGTACAACCCAACTGTCACTAACTTTTCTTTCACCCCACTTGATAATATCCCATCTGCTAAAGGGTAGATCCAATAGTTCTGGTTCCTCTTCTTCAAATAATTCTTTTGGTGTGGAATTAACATATTTGATGAGGTGATTTTTATCAGTTTCATTAGTCCATTTATCCAAATTAGCTTTACAGTTTCTAAAATCAGGATTTATTCGATCTTTTTGTTTTTCATTTTCAATAAAAATGGGGAAAAAGTTACGTTTTATATATTGAATAATTCAGACGCATACTGAATATCCAAACTTTCCGATTTCGTTTGGATAATTCATGATACATGACTCCCAGATAGCCAAAGTCAACTTCTGCTGTTTCTCCTGGAAAAAAGGTTCTTCTAATTACAGGACGTTTAATTTTAGGGAAATGTCTTTTGATATATCTTCTGATTGTAATTTCATTGTAATTGATTGAATACTGCTGTATTAAGTTGGTTATTACCACATAGGTATAACCTTTTTTTACCCAATCTTCGATTTTTTCCTTGATTTGGTCACGGGGATGTTCTTTTTCTTGCGGTTTATTGAAAATCACAGCAATTTCTTTTTCAGAAGGCTGTTTTGAAGTAGTTAACCATCCATTTTTTTCAGAAATATTTTTAATAGTTCTAATTACTTCACGAGAATAACCTGTTTCTCGATTAATTCTCCTGATTGGATGATGTAATCGAAGTCTTTGTATAATGTCTTTACGTTCCATTGGGGATATCTTCTTAGGCATTGATATTTCTCCAGACAGATTGATATATTATTCTATCTAGAGTATACTAAGAGGTGGTGGAAAAAATTATAGATCATCTCAACTTACGTGATGGGCTATTAATTTATAAAAATCAATATCATTAATAAAGGTATCCCTTAAAACTCCATCCTTCAATGTTTTTCACTTTTATTTTTATCCAATTATCTGTAATATTATCAATTGTTTCTACTTTACCAATCTCTAAAACTTGTACTTTTCCATCTTTTTGTAACTTATATTTAACTTCACTATTGAGATTATAATTTTCTCTGACTCTTAAATTTTTTACTCTACTTTTTAAATATTTGTTTTTATTATTATTGATCTTATAAAATTGAATTGGATAATGTAAAGCATTAGCTATAATTTTAAAGTCATTGGTTATTAAATTGTACACATATACAAATTGGTCTATAGTTTTTTCATTCTTTATTGAACCTATTCCATAAAGGGTGAAATTTTTATAGTCATAAATAAAATCACTATATAGATCATAATCATCTGGTATATTTTCAAGACTATTTATTAATTCATATTTTCCAGTATCTAATATTTTATAAAAACTTTCTTTCTGATCTTTTTGAAAGAATTGATTATTTAAAGAATACAAGTTTTTGTTAAAAGGTCTCACATGAATTTTATCTTTAATACTAATTTCTTTGATAATTTGTTGAGTGGATAGATCATAAAAAATAATTGAACTTTTATCTATAATTAAATTATTAATAATTATTACATGATCAGAATAAAATCCATTAAATATATATTGCTCAAAAAAACCACCTAATCTTAAATTATTCTTGCCACTAATTAATTTGAAATCTCCATTTATTTTTTCATAAACATATTGGATAATCATTTCATGACCTAATTGATTAAAAATTAAATATTTATTGTTCCATATTAAATCATCTGGATAAGCAGTTCCCCAGCCATCTATAACATTTTCATGAAATATACTTGTTCTTATTTTATTTTTTGATAAGACTTTTATACCATTATCATCATATATTAAAAAGTCTTCATCATTCGGATCATAGCCTAAGGGATGATAAATAGTTTTAATAAACGAAGTAAAGAAAAAAGGAACCATGTCATTTAGTTCCTCATCACTAGTGTATGTTTTTTCTATCAATTTTTTTACTTGATTTTTATTATTTAACTCAAATTCATACATACCACTTTGATATTTGCCTTTTTCTATTATCTTATTAGTTGAATAACAAATTTTGTGTTGTGATGGAGATAAAATAAAATAAAAAACTGAATTATTTGTATTAGTAATTAATTTTGATTTTGAAGTTTCTAAATTATATGAATATACTTCTCCATTTGATAAATATATTAAATCAAAATCATTTTTTTTATTTGAAAATAATATTGATGTTATAAATAGTATTAGAAGTGAAGTGTAAATATTTTTTTTATACATAATTTACTATATCCTAAATTGTACGATTAAATAACTCAATTACAAAGCAATGATTACAATCTTTCACAAAAGACGGACGAATCAGCCGTATGCACTATTTTTATGTTAGTTTATGATTTATCAAAATGCTATTATCATAGATCATATATTTTGAAAATAGTTTAATTTTTATCAGGAAAATGTTGAGTAAAAATAGTATCGTGATTGCAAGCTCACATAGTTTTAGAAATGATTTTGAGATAAAATCTGTGTTTCAGTACCAACCCCCCAGATCTTTTATCAGCTTTTTTGGAATAATCTGAATTTGATACAATAACAACTTTTTCTATTTCCGAATCAGTAACCATTTTTTCCATAAAGGCTATAGCATCATGACCTTCTTTTAGATCCCATTTATCCAATATTGCATCTACCCCAGATTCTCTTAGTTCTGTAGCAAAATCTAAAACCCACTGCTCATGAGATGGGTTTGACCAACAATATGAAATAAATAGTTTTGGTGTTTCTTTTTTCTTGCTCATAAAACTACCTTCGGTCCATGGATGCGAGTTTCAATAACCAGTTATGAGGCAGAAATTGTACATAACGGGTAGAGGATAATCGCAGTGTTTTGCAAAAATTACCATTCTAATTATTTTGATAATACCATAATTCAATCATTATTTGAACAAAATCATATTGATCTACTTAAAATCAAATCAATTACCCTTAAATCAGAGTTCTCTCTCCAGGGTTTCGATAATCGTTTTTATGGTTTTTATTCTAGCAAATTGCTTTACATTGGATTCCACGATTGTCTAGGGGGCAAAGGTTGTACTTGTTCTGTAGAGCATTTCATCTATAGCTGATTTGTACTGATCCCATTTTTCTCTATTTCGCCAGTCTTCTTCAGTAATTTTCCACTTTTTATGCTCCGTTGCTTCCCTGTCTTTAAATCTTCTTAGTTGTTCTTCTTTATCAATATGCAGCCAGAACTTGATAATAATGGTACCAAAATTTGTAATATGCCGTTCTGTCTCATTGATTTCCTGATAAGCCCTTTTCCATTCTGATTCTAAACAGAATCCTTCTACCCTTTCCACTAATACCCGGCCATACCAGGTTCGGTCATAAATAGTGATATGCCCTGCTTTAGGAATTACATTCCAAAAGCGCCAGAGATAGTGATGAGCTTTCTCAATATCATTAGGAGCTGCAATGGGAATAACCTCGTAACCCCGCGGATCCAGTTTTTTGGTAACACGACGAATATTGCCGCCTTTACCAGCCGCATCCCAGCCTTCATAGAGAACCATCAGGCCCCGGCGCTGCATATAAAGCTGATGTTCTAATTCTCGTAAATATTCCTGATATTGGTCAAGTAATTTATCATACTTGGTTTCAGTAATGGATGCAGATAAATCCACCTTATCCAGAATTGAAGTTCCCGGCAGTTTTAATGGCTGTGCTTGCGGCTTTATTTTTTGTGTTTCATTCTTTTCCTCAATTTTCTTTTCAAGTATAGCCAGCATGATGTCAAAAATTTTTATTGTTGCAAACCGTTTATCTGTTGCTTCAATGATATTCCAGGGAGCATAGTCAGTATCTGTACTTTCAATCATTTTCTGAAATCTATTTAAAAGGTTATCATAATCTTTATGATTTTTCCAATCCTCATCAGTGACTCGCCAGGCAGTGGACTTGTTTTTCTCTAATTTTTTTAGCCGTTTTTTTTGCTCCTTTTTGGATATATGGAGAAAAAATTTGATAATAATTGTCCCGCCATCACTTAATTGTTTTTCAAAAGCTTTGATATCAGCAATATT
Source organism: Spirochaetota bacterium (assembly GCA_022361115.1). Classification (GTDB taxonomy): domain Bacteria; phylum Spirochaetota; class GWE2-31-10; order GWE2-31-10; family GWE2-31-10; genus JAKSBL01. The sequence continues at coordinate 4,460 of JAKSBL010000696.1, forward strand.
CTGTTCAAAAACTTTTTTCTTTTTCTCTTCCTGTAAATAAATATTACGGTACCAGGAGGTATCAAAAATAGAAATTCTCCCCTGAGCAGGAGTTTTAATCCAAAATCTCCAGAGAAAGGGACGGTAGATTTCTTCATCATTTGGATCGATAATGGGATAAACTTTGAACCCTCTGGGGTCCAGAGGGAGGATGAGCCGATTAATCAATGTCCCTTTACCAGCAGCATCCCAGCCTTCAAATAGAATAAGGATTGGTATCTTTGCTTCTTTTGCCTTTCTCTGCAGCATCCCCAGTTTTACTTCTTGTTTTTCATTCAGCTCTTTATACTGGGGTTTTTCCATTTTTCTGTTTAAATCAATTTTATCCAACATACCATCCTCCTGGTTGGTTTTCACAAAGATCATAAGACTCTTAACAGACACTTTTTAATGATAATCTTTTTTTGCAGATTTCTCAATTATTTCTTTAAGATAGGGATTTCTGCTAAAATAATAACTTAAAAGTAAAGATAATTGAGTATATACATAGAATTATTAATTTTTAACAAAAAATAATACCTTTTTTTAAAAAAAATAGCTATAGTAACCAAAAAAGGTAGATTTATGTCACATTTAACATCCCGGTCTGCGTATGAAAAATTAGTTGATCGTCTGAATAAATTTCCCCAGGGAGCACCTCCCTCCGAGTTGCTTTATAAAATATTAAGTATTTTGTACACAACAGAAGAAGCGGAGTTAGTTTCAATCATTCCCATCAAACCTTTTACAGTAAAACATATTGCAAAAATCTGGAAAAAATCAGAAAGGGAATCGCAAAAAATACTGGACCAACTGGCAGACAAAGGTTTGTTAGTAGATATTGAACAACAGGGGACTCAGTTTTATGTCCTGCCTCCGCCTATGGCTGGATTTATCGAATTCACCATGATGCGGGTTAGCAAAAAATATTTTGATCAAAAAATCCTGGCAGAGCTTTATTATCAATATCTTACGGTTGAAGAAGATTTTATTAAAGCTCTTTTTACCAATGGGGAAACACAATTAGGCCGGGTATTTGTTCAAGAAAAGGCTTTAAGTCCTGAAAAATCCTTACATGTACTGGATTATGAACGGGCCAGTGAGGTCATTAAAACAGCAAAATACAAAGCCGTGGGAACTTGTTACTGCAGGCATAAAATGGAGCACATGGGAAAAGCTTGTTCCGCTCCAATGGATATCTGTATGACCTTTGGAGGAACTGCTCATTCATTGATCAAACATGGCATTGCCCGCCCTATGGATGAAAAAGAAGGTATGGATTTACTCAATCAGGCAATTGATCATAATTTAGTACAATTTGGAGAAAACACCCAGCAACATGTTGCTTTTATCTGTCATTGCTGCGGCTGCTGTTGTGAAGCAATGATAGCTGCCCGGAGATTTGGCTTTTTAAATCCAATCAATACATCCCATTATTTACCCAATATTCAGGAAAAAAATTGTAATGGCTGTGGCAAATGTGTTAACATCTGCCCGGTAGAAGCGCTTTCCTTAGTCTCAGCCAATGATCCTCAGCAACCGCAATTGCGAAAAGCAAGGTTAAATAAAGAAACCTGTCTGGGCTGCGGGGTTTGTGTACGCAATTGTCCCAATAAATGTTTGGAACTGGCAAGAAGAGATGAAAGAATTATCACTCCGGTGAATTCGGTTCATAAAGTCGTAATGATGGCTATTGAGCGAGGGGTATTACAAAATCTGATCTTTGATAATCAGGCTCTCTGGAACCATAGAGCAATGGCAGCAATTTTAGGGGTGATTTTAAAACTGCCGCCAGTTAAACAAATCATGGCTAGCGAACAAATCAAGTCCCGTTATTTAGGGTATTTACTGGGCAGAAAAGAATTTACACATAAATAGAATTTCTTTTTTAAAAAAAACTATTTCTATTTTCGGTTTTTTAAAGACAAAAAAGCTTCTAATGCCCCACCGGCAACTGCCCGGGACTTATCAGATATTGTGGTGCAGTTTTTTAACTCTCCCCGGGGATCAATATCGCCGATTTTATGCCCCATTGTTACTTCAGATCCCGGATTAATCATCCCTCTGATGATTCCACCAATTTCTGCATAAACTGGGACATCATTAGTACGGGCAACCACATCGCCTTTGCCGACCATATCACCAATAGTAACACTAGGCAGCACCTTACCATCTGCTGTTGAGCGGATCACTCTCTCGGAGGTAAAGCCCTCGATATTGCCGGGAATACCAGTATTTTCTGAAGCACTGCCAGAATAAATCACTGTTCCTAAAAAATGGCCGCGGTTGGTTTCAATGACTGCCTGAACATCCGTGCCAGCTTCAAAACCAGGCCCTAAGCCAATCACAATCGGAGCCATTTTTAAATGGGTTCCTTTATTGGTTTTAGCTAGCATTGCATCAATGACGGCAACTGGTTTCAGTTGATCGATAAACTTCCCATCTGGATCAATTAAAACCGGGATCCAGCCCTTATCTAAAAACTCTGTAATTTCAGTTAAGTTACTGGCCTTTTTAGCTTTAATATCTTCTACAACCACTTCATTATCAAATATTGCCTGGCCAAAAGATACGTTTCTTCTGATAAAAGTCGGAAATTCAGTTTCCAAAACAACTACCTCAAATCCGCTGCGATGAAATTTCGCAATGGTGCCTGAAGCAATATCTCCGCCGCCACGAACAATAATGAGCTGTTTTTCTGCACTAAGAGGTTGTCCGCTTTTGCCGTTTTTTACCATTGTGATTTCTGTTAATATACTTAAAGCAATTTCTGCCGGGGTTTCAGAACCAATACTCAAACCAACAGGGGTATACAATGATTTTAATCGTTGTTCTGCAATTCCCTCTTTTCGCAAGTGCTGAAAAATAGTAGCAATTTTACGTTTACTGCCTAACATGCCAATATAAGGGGACTGGGACTGGATGACTCCTCTTAAAGCTTCCTCATCACTATCATTAGTAGCAATAACAATATACGATTGGTTATGAATTTTAAGCTGCTGTATTGCTGTTGTTAAATTTTTATGCTGGATGATGTTGGCTGCCATGGGAAATCTCTGGGTAGTGGTTAATTCCGGTCGAGTATCAACTACCGTGATATTAAAATCCAAAAATGCAGCCATTTCTGCAATAGCCAGATTTACATGCCCTCCTCCCAGCAGGATAAGTTCTGGCCTGGATCCAATGATTTCAATAAAAACCTGAAGTGATCCGCCGCATTCCATATTCAGAGAGTCAGTTTTACTGGTATTATCCAGCGTATAATGAACCACTCGTGATTGGCCATTTTGGATAGCCTCTTTTGCTTGATTAATCACGGTTAATTCAGCAGGGCCTCCGCCTATGGTTCCTTCAGTAGAACCGTCTGCTAAAATTATCATTTTGGCAGATCTACGGGGAGTTGAGCCTTTGGCTTCAATAATCGTTGCCATAGCAAAAGTCATATTTCTCTCAGCTAATTCAGCTGCTTTTGATAATATATTCATAAGGACCTCACATGATAAACTTTTTTTACTTTTTCCTTCTGCTGGAGACTACCAATCACTATTTGATCAATATCAACTTTATGAATCAGTTTTTGAACCATTTTATTACATTGTTGCAGATCTTTTACAGTATCAACTTTATTAATGAACCAGATCTTTTTGGCCTTGAAAGGAGCTCCTTTAAACATACCGTTCTTATGATTGATTAATTTGATTAAAGTTGTCTCTGTAATAAATGAGTTTTCTTCCTGTTGTGTAACAGCTTTAAATTCTTCCATTCTATGAATGACATTGCTCTTAGCAGGCCGAAAAAAAGCATCCCACCCAGTGACAGCTATAACCAAATTTGTAACATCAGGTATGACCGGTTCATGATCTGCCGGCACCTTTAAAGGCCGGCCTTGCGAGCCATCGGCTTCTATCAAGTAATGATCAAAAAACTGCTGTTCCGCCAACTGCCTGATCCTTTGAGGTTTTAATCCAAGAAGTTTATTTTTTGTTAGCAAGTCTTGGGCTGCAAGAGTAATCGTTCCTGGTAATATCTTTTTGCGATCTATAGTTTGATTCTCTAATAAAAAGACATGGTCATACAGGTCTGGTTCTGGCAGTAATATCCTGGTGGTGGTTGTCATCAATACTTGCTGATTATATTGAGCCATCTCTTGACTCAATATATATAATGCAGTTGTTTTACCACCCCCTCCAATTATGGAGATGATATAATGCTGTTCCAGGTTGAGATTTAATGCTTTTATTAATTCCATTCTCCAATATAATAAAAAGAGGGAAGAGAGTCAATATAGTCTAAAACAAATCTTTATGACTTTATAAATGATCTTCCGGATGATTCAAAGCCTCTTGATACTGCGTATAAAAAAGGCCTGCATGGTAACCATCTGCCAGTGCATGATGTAAGTCTAAGGCAACCGGCATAAGCTTTTGGTTATTTTGATTAAAGAAACCTCCAAATGCAACTCGGGGAATAGATTGATTCATCGTGCTGGCTGTTGCATGTTTGATAGATGTAAAAGCTATCCAGGGGATAGCTGTATAATATATCACCCCTTCATCAGCTTCTGGGACCATTAATCCGGTCTGCTTTTTTACCTTTTCTGTTTCCTGATCCATTTCATAATAAAAATGATCAAAATCTTTATTGTAGGGTAAGTAGGTAAAACCAATAGAATGATCATCTCTTAAAACCGTTGAAGAACCATTGACAGTTTGATAAACAGCAATATTATCTTCTTCCAGGCGGTACCTGAGAGCTTCTATTTGATTGATTACTTTCAAGGATAGATAAAGGTAGAGTGGATAGAAGTGAATATTTCTCTCTTTTGCATAGTGATATGCTGCTGTACAGTCAATATTTGCTGTTATACTAAAAGTTGGATTATCAAATTTTCTAAAAAAGTCATAGTGTTCTTTTCTGTTCCAGTTATTGAGATCTAAATAGGATTTAGATGATTTGTTTTTCATATTCACTTTTCCTTGCATATTTTAAATGAAAAACCCTTTGCTTATTCTTTTAATAAATCTATAGTATACTCTTGTTGATTATCTAAAACTTTATGTACCTTTGGCATCCAGTGGCTGATAGGCAGGTTTTGAGGACATTTACTATCACACTCTCCACACTGAATACAATGAACAGCTCTCCCATCATAATCATCTAACTTTAATTGATAGGCTTGTTCCATCCATTGATACTGGCCATGAGCAATTTGCCAGTTATCATACATACAGCCTTCATTAAATATTCTGAAATTGGTAGGGATATCCACATTCTGTGGACAGGGCAGGCAATATTTACAATTCGTACAATTAATGGGAGAGATTTCCAGATATTTTGCAGCCGCTTTTTTGTACAAATCCCACTCAGCTGGCTGAAGTTTTTTTTGTTCTGCTTGAGCAGCATACTGGATATTTGCTTCCAGTTGGTCCAGGTTACTCATTCCGCTTAAAACAATGCTGACTTCTGGCTGATCCCATAACCATTGCAAGGCTCTCTCTACTGGATCTCGTTGAACAGGGCCCTGGTTCCAGATTTCCTGAATAGCCGGTGGGGTATTTACTAATTTGCCACCCAGCAGAGGCTCCATAACAATCACAGGAATATTTTTACTGACAGCATATTTCAGGCCTTTTTCTCCTGCCTGATAATCTAAATTCATAAAATTATACTGGATTTGACAAAAATCCCAGTTATAACCATCAATAATGTCTTTAAAAACAGGATAATTATCATGAAATGAGAAACCAGCATATCCAATTTTACCTGATTTTTTTAAATTGTCTAGCCATTCTAAAACTCCCAGTTCTTTAAGCAGTGTCCAGTAATTTTTGTTTAATGTGTGAATCAGATAAAAGTCAATATAATCGGTTTGCAGTTTATCCAGCTGTTCCTGAAAATACCTGGCAATATCAGCTTTTTCTTTGATTAACCAGGATGGCAGTTTTGTAGCCAGATAGATTTTTTTTCGAATTTCCTTTGTCAATACTTGGCCCAGCAAGGTTTCACTTTCTCCAAAATGATAAAAATAAGCAGTGTCTAAATAGTTGATGCCCTTATCAATGGCTGTCATAATTAACTCTTCTGCCTCAGTTTGATTAATTTTGTTATCTTGAACTGGAAAGCGCATACAGCCTAAGCCCAGTATTGAGATATCCAGATCTGTTTTACCAAATTTTTTATAAATCAATTGATGCTCCTAAGTTAATATTTTGCATATTTGATACTTTTGCAAGCATTTCTATTGTAAACCATTTTATTATTAAATGAAATAATTATAATAAAAAAGAATTTAAAAAGGCTGTACAAAAAAAATCAAGGGATAATAAAGAATGGAACAATTTATTGCTTTTTTTTAATAATCATTGTGGAATAGTAACTGATATTCTCTGTTTTTATCTGCATAAGATCAGAGTAAATTTGCTCATCTTTCATTCCGCAATTGACAATCAAAACAGCTTTTTCTATATGTTCCAGGTTATAAAGAGTGTTTTTTAAAAATTCTAATTTTAATCCAGCTTTTAAAATAATCAGGTTTGAATTTGATTGAATTTTTTCTAATATGATTTTGTTATCGATTGTTGCTGGTATGATTTCTAAAAGTTCCTTATCTTTGACTAAAGGAATTCCTGCACGGGCAGCACATTGATTGGGTGCTGAGATTCCCGGGATAGTCAGGATTGAGACTTCCTTAAGTTTGAGGGATTCAAATAAATAGATGTAAGTGCTATAGAACAGAGGATCACCTAAAGTGATAAAACCAATACTTTGATGGGTTTGGAACAATTTTAAAATTTCCTCCTGATTTTTATTCCAGCGAGTTATTAATTTTTCAGTATTTTGATGCATGGGAAATTCTAAAAAGATGATTTTAGTCCTGGCAGGAATATATGACTGAGCTATTTGATAGGCTAAACTGGGTGCCCCTGGTTTTTTAACTGGTGCAATAACAATATCAACTTTTTTTAATATGTTGATTGCTTTAAGAGTGATTAACTCCGGATCACCTGGACCGACTCCAATTCCGTAAAAGGCTGCATTTTGTTTCATCCTGATTTCCTGGTTAATAAAGATCATTTCTCATATTTTGAATAAAATTTCCTAATAAAAGATTTCGCCTTTTTTCTACTAAATCTAAATCAATCTTTAATAATAATGCTTTTTCTCGGTAACCACATTTACTAGCTGCTAATTGACCGGTAGGATTAAAAGCCAGAGCAATACCAGGAGATTTCCTGTTAGTTTGATTCATTCCGGTTAAATTTACAGAGACAACATAACAGCTGTTATCGTATGCTCTGGCTGGTAAATAACGCAATAATCTGTTTTTTTTCTTTCTTATGGATTCAAAGGGGGAAGCAAATAACATCAGCAATATTTGAGCACCCTTTTTTGACTGCTGAGCAGAGATCAAAGGAAAGTGGGTATCATAACAAAGCTGAAGGCCAATGACTGTAGAGTCAATTTTAACAGGTTCAATATGAGTTCCCGATGCAAATATCTGTTTTTCTTTAAAAGTTAAATGGGTTTTTCTGTAAAGTCCTGTCAATCGCCCTTTTTCGATGACCAACTGAGTAATATAAAAAATATTTTTAAATTTCTCTATTATCCCTGTTATGATACAAGTCTGATAATGTGCAGAAAGAGCAATCAGGTGTTTGCTGCTGGGGCCAGGTATGGGTTCAGCCAGATTCAGAATTTCAGGTTTAGTTGAATATCCGGTTAAAGCTAATTCCGGAAAAACAAATATTTGAGGCCTTTTCTTCTGTAGTTTTTTTAACCATTTTTCTGTATTTTTCAGATTTTCATCTATATTTCCAATAATTGAATGAAAATTAATAGCAGCAATTTTTAATGGTTTCACTTTTAGATTCTGCTTATCATGAAAATCCTATACTGGATAAACCAGTATAGGATCGAAGAGAACAATTTATTCATGATTACCCTGAGGGTGACCATTTATACAGTCTTGAATATTTTCAACATACATATCTTGAATCAAAGGATTTTCTCCTAATCCTTGTAATACTGTTTTTACCTGAAAACCCTTTGCCTGTAAAATACTTTTCCAGGAATCTTCTTCATCCCCGGCCATATCATTAGAAGCATGATCCCCCGCAACTACCATAAAGGGATATAAGTAAACCTCTTTAATTTTGGCCTTTTTTAGTTGTCCGATAATATCATCTAATAAGGGATAGCCTTCTACAGTACCAATATATACATTAGTAAAGGATTGATTATATTTTAATTGTAAACAGGAATATGCAGAATTAGCAGGGTGGTGAGTCCCATGTCCCATAAATAAGACAGCTGTTTTTTTCTTTTGTTTTGGCAGCTGAGCAGTTATTGCATTAATCACCCGGTCATAATCATGTATGGAGCTCAATATTGGCCGGCCAATACTTAACGATTGGAAATCCTGTTTGTACTGAGCAGCAGGCTGCAGGATTTTAACATGATATTCTTCTCCATTGAGGATGTGCAGAGGTTGAATAATGATTTCTGAAAAACCTTCATTTTTCATTTTTTGTAAAGCCTGATCCAGAGAATCAATTTCGATGTTTTCTTTCTTTTTAATGATCTTGCGGACCATATTGGAGGTAAATACTCTTCTCACTTCATATTCCGGAAATGCTTGAGCAATCTTTTTTTCACAAGCTTCAATGGTTTTAACCCGTGTTTCCTGATAAGAAGTACCAAAACTGGCGACGATTATTCCCTTTTTAGCATTCAGTGAAAAAAGAGCACTAATCATGATTAAAAAGATAAATGAATTTTTCATTACGACCTTCCTTGTAATTGTTCATATATTTGAAAAGGACAAGGATCATTCATAACTAAAAAAGGTCACTACCCAAAAAACCGGATAGTGACCTTATGTTTTTAACTATGAAGATCATTATCCAATCCATGCTCGTAGATTGAATAATAATGATATTGATTTAAATTGGTATTCCGGTATCCTGACTTCCTTTAATAAGGTTACAGTGGCGGCACCGCACAGGATTTACACCTGTTTCCCCGGTATATTTCATTTAAGTATGATTATTTTATTATACTTTAACCTTATACTCTAAAGTTTAAGAATAGTCAATAGGGATTCTGTATTTGACTTCAAAATATCCCTTGACAAAAGAAGGTTTTTCACGGTAAGGTGAACAAATAATTTAAATCAGGTGGCCGTTTTATAAAGGCAGAATAGGGAAGCAGGTGGAAATCCTGCACTAATGGATTAGCTGTAAGCGGGGATGAAAGAACCAGCCCGGCACCTTTTTAACTCAAAACAAGTACGTAAAAGGTGCCGGGTAAAGTCACTGTTTAGTCGTCTTTTAACACTAAAAAATCATAATTAAAAAGGGACTGAATGGGAAGGCGGTTTTGAGTAATGAGATCCGTAAGTCAGAAGACCTGCCTGGGTTTTAAGTATAGTTGGTACTAAAGCTCACAATTGTATCTCAGTTTTAATTGATAGCAAAACCCTTCTTTTTTAGGCCCTCCTGGATTTACGGAGGTCATCATGAAATTTCAATCTTCAAAGCTATTTTTCCTATTCATTTTTTTTGTCGTTTTTACCTTTCATTTATCAGCTAAATCACCAGTTTTTCAGAATAATTCAAAGATGAAAATTTTGGGTGAAACAGCAACAACTGTTACTTTCCAGGAAGCAAGCGGCAAAATTATTGAAATACCAAAAAATCCGGAAAGAACAATTGTAACTTTGAATTCCATTTTAGATGTTTGGTATATGGCAGAAGGAACTTCTTTGGGCCGGCTCAGGGGAAGTATCAATGTGCCGAATGAAGCAAAAGCAATTCCTGTCCTGGGTAAAATATCCAATATCAATACTGAAAAAATGATGGAGTTAGAACCAGATTTTGTTATTTGTTCTGATACTAGTTATCAAACTGAAATCAGGGATTTTTTTGCTAAAGAGGGAGTTCCGGGTATTGTTATTGATTATCATACTTTTGATGATTTTCAGGTAATGTTTGATCTTTTTACCCGGATCAATAATAACCATCATATTTATGAAAAGTTATTTGTTCCACTGCAAAAAGAAATTGAGGGCATCATTAAAAAAGTACCAAAAAGAAAAGCTCCCTCAATTTGTATTTTATTTGCCTCAACCCGTTATGTAAAAGTAGAAACCCAAAATACCATTACTGGTTATTTCTGTCAGAAATTAGGGGCCAAAAATATTTATCAGGATGAAACAATTGAAGGGGCAAACCGGGTAGATTTAAGTCTGGAATACATACTGGAAAAAAACCCAGATATCATATTTGTAACTACCATGGGGGATGTAGAAAAGTGTCAGGCCCGGGTGGAAAAAGATATTGTTTCCAGTGATGTCTGGGGTGACTTAAAAGCTGTAAAAAATAACCGCTTTATTTACCTGGATAAATCTTATTCGATTTATAAACCCAATCGGTTTTATGATAAAGCCTTTCAAATTATGGCAGAATACTTATATCCACAAACCAATTTCAAGTAAAACAAAATGAAAGATCTACGTACCCTGAATAGTTATCGTTTGTCTGTATTACTCTTTTTTTTAGGCTTTTTAGTACTGGCAATATTTTTTTCCATCCGTTTTGGATCCACTCAATACTCCTGGAAAGAAATTTTTCACTTTTTATTTGTAGATACCGCTGCTACTAAGCACCGGATTTTAGTGAAACTTCGGGTGCCCAGGGCTTTAACAGCCGGATTGGTCGGTTTTTGTCTTTCACTGGCTGGATGTTTACTCCAGGGCATTACCCGCAATCCCCTGGCATCTCCCAATATTATTGGGGTCTCTGCCGGGGCAGGATTAGTGGCGGTTTTTATCTTTATCCTTTTTCCTAATAATTATTATCTTGTTACCCCATTTGCTTTTATGGGAGCTTTTTTAACGACGATTATGGTTTATATTTTAGCCTGGAAAGGAGGAGCCAGTCCACTAAGACTGGTTCTTTCCGGGATTGCAGTAGCTTCATTTTTAAGTGCGATCAGTAATGCATTAATGATTTTTTTTCCTGACCGGGTACACAATGTAATTGGATTTATGGTCGGCAGCCTTTCCACCATTACCTGGAAACAGGTTTATGGTTTATGGCCTTATGCAGGTGGCGGATTTTTAGTTTCCTACTTCCTGGCTGACCAGTTAAATATTTTATTATTGGGAGATGAAACCGCAACCAGCCTAGGAGTTAAAGTTGAAAAAATTCGTTTGGTTTTTATCATCCTGGCTTCTCTTTTGGCTGCGGCTGCTGTCAGTGTGGTGGGATTACTGGGGTTTGTTGGTTTGATTGTCCCTCATCTGGCCAGGCTGGTTATTGGCAATAATGCCCGTTTTTTAATTCCCGGCTCAGCATTGTTAGGGGCTATCGTGGTTATCCTGTGTGATTTAATCGGCAGAGTGATTATGCGCCCTTTAGAGCTGCCAGTTGGGATCATCATGGCTATTTTAGGAGCTCCTTTTTTTCTCTTTTTATTAAGAAGGGGAGGAGTAAAGATCAATCAAGGGAGTAAAAAAAGTGGCCATTAAAGTGAACCAGATAAAAGCCGGGTATAAAAACCACTTAGTTATTAATGATCTCTCTTTAAACATTCCCAAGGGAAAATTTTGTTCCATTATCGGACCCAATGGTTGTGGTAAGTCCACTTTACTCAGAACCATTGCCCGGACTTTAAAAATATCAGCTGGATCGATTTCGATTTTTGATCAGCCTCTTTACAGCTATGAGACTAAGCATTTAGCCAGAAAGCTGGCATTTTTAGCCCAGTCACCTCACATTCCCGACCAGTTTTCAGTACGAGAACTGGTCAGCTATGGCCGTTTTCCATATACAAATTGGCTGGGAAGGCTCAAATCAGCGGATCATAAAATTATTGAGCAGGCAATGGAGATGACTGAAATCCAGCAATTTTCTGATCGGGAACTCCTTCATCTCTCTGGTGGTGAACGCCAGAGAGCCTGGATTGCCATGGCACTCGCCCAGGAAGCAGAAATATTACTGCTGGATGAACCAACCACTTATCTGGATATTGCCCACCAGTTTCAAACTCTGGAATTAATCTGCAGACTGCATCAGGAAACGAAAAGGACGATTTTAATGGTCCTGCATGACTTAAACCAGGCTGCCCGTTATTCCGATTATATTTTTGTCCTCAAGCAAGGACAATTAGTTACTCAAGGTAAGCCTGGTGAAATCATAACAGAAGAATTATTAAAAGAGGTTTTCCAAATTGAAACCAAAGTAGTCTGGGATGATGAAAATCATTGTCCCTACTTTATCCCCTTAAAAGGCGACAAAGGGAAATAAATAAAGATTATCAGTATTAGCTGATAATCGATAAATGTCCATAACTGCTGCTGTGGCTTTCATTATTTTTTTCCTCAAATTCTTAATATTTTAAATATTTTTTAATTTTTTTCATATTGTTGACAAAAAATTTTAATGTGCTACTATCAGTATCATTATTTCAAAGGAAAGAGGTGAAAATCCTCTACTATCGCGTAACTGTGATTGAGAACTAGTCTGCAACATAGCCACTGTTTTGATGGAAAAAGTTTTTAATTTTTACCAAACAAATGGGAAGGCTTGCAGATATGTAGCTGAAAATATGTTACTACTCATCAGTCAGGATACTTTGGGGTAAAATTTAACTCATTTCAAGACTTCGCGGAAAAGTTTGAATGGGAAGACACCTATTTTTTTTCTTCTTTAATTCCTACTTTTCCTTGAATAACTTTCAAGGAGAAAAAATGAAACAAAAAGTCTTTAAAAATCTTATCTGTTTATTTTTCCTGTTTATTTTAGGCTGCTCTGTACCAAATCCAAAAGATTCACCTGAAAACGATGATACAGACACAACAAAGCCAACAATTAGTATTAGTAGTCCAGCAGATGGAGCCATCCTAACTAATGCTATCATTATCCAGGTAGCTGCCTCAGATAATGTATCAGTAGCAAAAGTTGAGTTTTATAATGGCTCAACATTAATATCAACCGAGACAGAAGCACCCTATTCCTCTCTCTGGAACCTGACTGCTGCTGATAACGGCAGCCATACTTTAAAAGCCGTTGCAACAGATACAGCTAATAATACTTCTGAAACTTCTATAAATGTAACTGTTGCTGTTGCTATTCCTTATATCAGTACATTTGATGATCATCCCCTTAGCCCTGATTCTTACTGGGGAGGAGCAGGATCTGATGAAACAGCTTTTACCAGTGGTGTAGTTACTTATTATCATACATCAGATGCATTTTCCTGGAGTGGCTTCTTATACTCAAATATGACAGATACAACCACAGCTGGTTTTACCAATCAATATAGTGCTTATACAATAGATGCAAGCAATGGCAATCCAGGAGGATATAATGGATCTGCAAATTACTCAATATCGTATGTAGCCCTGGACTGGCTGGGAGGAACTTATGATCCAATACCAAATACCATTATGGTTACCCGAGGGGATTCCAGTGGATTTGCTGGTTTTTATATTACCAATACCACTTATGCTTATTTATCCATGCTGAATGGGGATGGATTTGCTAAAAAATTTGGTGGAACAGATGGCAATGACGAGGATTGGTTTCTATTAACGATAAAAGGGCTGGATGCTGATGGTGATGCTACCGGAACAATTGAGTTTTATCTTGCTGATTTCCGGTTTTCAGACAATTCAAATGATTATATTATTGATGAATGGACCTGGGTTGATTTAACCAGTTTAGGAAATGCCGTTCTACTCGAGTTTTCATTAACTTCTTCAGATACAGGAACCTATGGCATGAATACTCCTGGATATTTTGCAATTGATCATTTAACAGTTACTGAATAGAAATCTGGTATTTTATTTTTAAATTAAGAAGGTAAATTATGAAAAAACTTAAAAATTATTTATTTGTTATATCTTTCTTTTTTATCATTAGTTGTTCTATTTCCCATGAAAATCCTTCAGAAGAGAAAGATGATCTGGATACAACTAAGCCAGTCCTGAAGATTGTAAACCCTGAAGTTAACGCAATAGTAACTTCAGATCCTGTCCTTATACAAGCAGATGCTTTTGATGACAAAGCAATTGCCAGTGTTGAATTTTATAACGGGACAACTTTGTTAGCAATAGACCGAGAAGCTCCTTATGAACATAGCTGGAATTTATTTATAGAAGATAATGGAGATCACACTCTTAAAGTAAAAGCAATCGATACATCGGGAAATACAACGATGAATGAAGTAGAGATTACAGTGTCAGGTATTGAAAGTGTGCATATGCCAGTTCCCAATGTTTTCATGGATATTTTTCCTCAACATGCCATTTTATCCTTTTCATCTGATACTGCAGCAGCAACAATATATACAGGAGTAAGCAGTCATTTAGGGGCAAATGAGCCTGATTCCTGGATCGAAAATACAGATATATCTTTAGCTAATCTCGGAACATTTAAGATTTTTGCAAAAGCAGAACAATCTGGTCTGAAAGACTCTGCCATATTTTCGGAAATCATAACCATTTCAGATGGTTTTCCTCCTGCGGCTGGGCAACCAGGTAGTGATGCAATAGCGATGACAGATACATCAATTACTGGCTGGGCAACAGGCTTTACTGATTTTCAAGTTGGATCAGATTGTGCTGTCAGTTGGCAAACTCCTGATAAAGCACTCGGACCGGCAGTTGGTACATCCTTTGATATTGTTTGCTTAGGGAATGGAGGAAAAATCACCATGACCTTTGCTTCTCCCATTACGAATGGGGATGGCCCAGACTTCTGTATATTTGAAAATAGTTTCAGTGATACTTTTTTAGAGTTAGCCTATGTTGAAGTAAGCTCTAATGGAACAGATTTTCTCCGCTTCGATTGTGTTTCCTTAACTTCAAATCCTGTTGGAGCTTTTGGAACGGTTCAACCTAGGGCAATTAATGGATTAGCTGGCCGTTATAAACAGGGATATGGAAATCCTTTTGATTTATCCTGGTTAAAATATCGAGATGAAGTTCGAAATGGCACAGTTGATCTTTCCAGTATCACTCATGTTAGGATTGTTGATATCAGGTCTGGTAATGATACGATTGGAAATGAATGTAATGATTATGACAGCTTTGGAAACAAAATTTATGATCCATACAAATGTACTGGTTCCGGTGGATTTGACCTAGATGCAATTGGTGTCCTTCATTAATTATTTTTGAGTGGAAATAAAGTGCAGTAAATATTAAAAGCTAATGAAGCTATTAATCCCTTACTCTATTTTTGGAGATACAACCCTCCGGTTATACTGGAGGGTTGTTAAACCCACTCATTTCAAGAAAGTGAGAAATAAAATTGAAAAAAATA
>JAKSBL010000585.1 GCA_022361115.1 Spirochaetota bacterium
AAAAAATAAGAATGAAATATATATTGGATTTCATGATCATTCCACAATTATTCTAACTTTAATTCCGATAAAGTTTAATTTTTTGTCCAACTTGAATCAGTTTGGGATTACTTATCTGATTCCATTTAATAATAGTATCGGCTGGAATTCCAAATTTATAAGCTATATGTGAAATGGTTTCGCCTGCTTTTACAATGTAGAAAAAATATTTAGAACTCTCTTTATCAGTTGTTTTAACAGTGGTTTTTCCGCCAGTGGTAATAAGGGGGATAAAGATTTTTTGGCCTATCCAGATACGATGAACATTACGAATATTATTGACACTTTTTATGATATCCAAATTGATGCCATATCTTTCAGAAATAACAGATAAACTATCACCTGATTGAATTGTATAAGTCAAATAATGATCAAAAGATTTTTCCTTCATTTTGCTTAAATTTTTTTCTACATTTTCTATAGCAGCTAGTGGTATTCTTAATGAATAATTCTGCGTTTTTTTAGGAATAAACTCTGTTCTTAAACCAGGATTTAGTTTTTTAAATTCATTTTTATCTATTTTTGCATAATTGGTAAAAAGCGAAACCGTACACATAAAAGGTAAAGTGTAATAGGTATATTCACTTTTGGTTTCATCAAATGGAATACTGTATCTTTCTTTATTTTTTATAAGATAAATTGTTGCAATAAAACGGGGTACATAAGTTCTAGTTTCATAGGGAAGAGCCCGCTTTTTCACCAATTCATAAAAATCAGCAGTTTTTGCTCGATAAATTGCCTTTTTGACATTAACACCACCATAATTATAAGCTGCTAATGCTAAATTCCAATCCTGAAATTTTTCATACAAGTATTTTAAAAAACGGGCTGCATAATGACAGGCAGCTATGGGATCATACCTTTCATCAACCCAGGTATCCATTTTCATCCCCATCCATCTGGAAGTTCCCGGCATAAATTGCCACATTCCCCTGGCACCTTGATAAGAGACTGCATAGGGTTTAAAACCAGATTCTATCAGAGGTAAATAAGCTAATTCTTCCGGTAATTGATATTCCCGAAAAATACTTTTCATTTCCACAATATAAGTTTCAGCCCTTTTTAGTGAAGACTCAAAAAAATCCCTTTTTTTATTTAAGAAATAATCAATTTGGTCTTTAACATAAGGATTCGTGACTAAAGAAAGATTGGATTGCTTTATTAAATCAACTGATTCATCAGAAAATGTGGCAGCATGCTTTACTGCAAAATTTGTTTCTTGTATCTCAAGAGAAATTGGATTACTAAGAAGTTGTTCTTCTAAACTAGGGCCATTCATAGCTTTTTCAGACCAGAGATAAATTGGAATAAAAAAAACTAATAATAATTTCCAAAATAAATGCCTTTCCATTCCCATCCCCCATCAATCTTTTCATCATAAGGATAATTAATCCTTTTAAAATAAAAATACCAAACTCGCATCTGTCGTAATGACCAGTTTTTTGTCTCTAAAAAAGCTTCATTTTCATTTGAATATTCTTCCAAGTTACGTGAAAACACAATATTATTGTTCCAGCGCAAGTGAACTGCTATTTCACGATAAGTCCAGTTAAACTGCATTTCAGTCTGAAAAAATTTGATCTGAAAGTCCACATCTGATACATAACTATCTAAAAGCTTTCTATTTTTTCGTTGAATTGCTGACTTAATTTTATTAATCAATTCTTGCAGATCCTGATAGATCCAGTCTTTAGAACTGTGATAAAACTGGATCTCTTCTCTAATTTTAGCTAAATTGATATTATGATCCTTTATTTTTTTATTATCGGTAATTTTTAAAATTTTTTCCATGGTTGCAATAGCATTTTTAATATCAAATTGTTCTTTGTATAAAGCAGCCATTTCATTTAAAACCTGAACATCATCTATTAAATCTGCATATTCAGTAATTAAAATATGACAATTATCCAACTTTAATTGTTGATAGTGATCAAATTTTATTTTTCTGAGAGAAATTAAAAATCCGATTTCCTGATAATCATATTTAACTGGAAAAATTTCTTCTTTTACCTGGGTAATATAATAAAGAGAGATCTCCTTTTTCTCCATCCCCCAATAAATATCAGAAACAACAAAATATAGATAGGATGAAAAAATATCATCTTTGAAATGAATAGCCATTTCAGTAAAATATTGAACAAGCTCTTCTTTTTTATCAGCTTCCATAAATAGCAAATAAACTTCATCCGCCCATTCAATTTTTTCTTCCAAATTTTTTTGTAAAAGAGTAATTTTAGACTGTAATTCCTGCCATTTACTATTTTGATATTCATCAGCAAATTGATAATAGGGTGTTTTTTCTTTACAGGAAAATAAAGAAAATAACATTAAAACAATGCTAATCTTTAAAAAAAAGCTTTTCATCATTAATTTTTTATTCATTTGATCCTATTCTAACACCTTATTTTAAAAAAAATAAATACTCAGTATTTCCTTTTTGCCCTTTAACTGGACTCTCTAGAATACCATTAATTTGAAAAGGAATTCTAAGAATTTCTTCTTGAAGGATCCTAATTATCTTAGCTAAAAGTTGTTCATCTTCAATTACACCATTAAAAGAATCCGGAAATTTCCATTGCTTTTTTAATCTTTGGTACTCAAATTGTGGTTTAATTAAAACAATTAACAGGGGTATTTTAAGATTTTCTCTTATATATTTCAGGATGGGAACGGATGAAGTAAAACTAACATCCATTACTGCCAGATTTAATTGAAAAGTATCAGGAAACTCAGTCATTTTTAAATCCTGAATCTTTTTATTTTCAATAACCATAACACGTGGATCGATACGTAATGAATAGTCCAATTGATTCGTTCCACTATCTACAGCAATAACCTGTTTTGCCCCATTTAATAACAGAATCTGTGTAAAGCCTCCTGTTGAACTTCCAATATCCAAACAATTCCAATTATTAATAGTTAACTCAAATTTTTCTAAAGCATATTTAAGTTTTTCTGCTGCCCTGGACACAAATTTTTTCTTTGCTTTTATTCTAATCTGATCACTGGGAGCAACCAAGATTCCCTTTTTAGTGACAACCTCTTCATTTACTAAAACCAAGCCCGACAGGATGATTGCAATTGCTTCTTTTTCTGACACAGGTAATATTTGTAATACCCTATTGATTAATTTCTCTTTTTTCATTTAGCCCGATTTTTAAGGAACTGAATAAATTGATGAAAAAAATGTTGATTTCCAGGAAATTTGGAAACCATTTCTGTGGCTTTTAAAGCATATTGGTCCAACACGTTCCTTGCTTCCTCAACTCCAAGTATTAATGGCAAGGAAGATTTTTGATTTTTTTCATCACTTCCTACAGCTTTTCCCAATAATTTTTGATCCCCGATAATATCCAGAATATCATCCTGAATTTGAAAAATATGACCTAACAGTTCACCAAAAACGAGGAAGTGATTAATTTGTTCCAAATCAGCTCCTCCATTAATGACCCCTAAAACAATGGATAATTGAATTAAAGCACCGGTTTTTAATCGATTTATCTGTTCAATCTCTTTAACAGACAAGTTTTTTCCCTCACCTTTTAAATCCAGATCTTGTCCGCCAATCATGCCGGTAATCCCAGCCAATTCTCCGATATACTTTAAAATAAGAGGCAATTTTTCTACTTGAGAGTATTGTGCTAAAACTGAAAAAACCCTAGTTAGTAACCCATCACCAACTAGTAAAGCATAAGCTTCATCGTAAATAGTATGGAGTGTTTTTAACCCCCGTCTGAGTTCATCATCATCCATACAAGGTAAATCATCATGAACCAGGGAATAGGTATGAATCAGTTCAACACAAGCTGCTAATTGATAGGCAGCTTGATCTGGTGTTTGAAAAATTTTATGGGATTCTAAAACTAATAAGGGGCGAATCCGTTTTGAGGGAGAAAAAGTAATATAATTTAGTCCCCACTCTAAGGAATGTTTTTCTGGATGAGTATATTTTAGTATATTTTTTAATTTTTCTTCTATCTGTAACTCTTTAAGTTCACTTATTATAAAATCCATTTATTTTCCATACACCATTTTTGGATTACTATATCATAAAACCAAAATATTGCAAAGATTATTACTTTTTTCACAAAATATGAAAATGTTTTAGGGTAAATTTTCTTCATTTTTTACAATAATTAATTTCTTATTTTTAGCATTAATGTATTAAATTTCAGTAGTAATAAATCAATAAATAAATGTAATTAATTAGTAATTATCAGCTTTTCTTTAAAATATGTTATTACTATTCTATTATCAGAGGGAGGTAAATATGACTTTTAAGATTGGAAACACGACCTGGGAAGGCAAATTAAGCAATGGTATTGGAATGGTAGAAACCGAAAGTGGCCTAATCCGGGAAAAGATCTCACACCATTCCCGATTTAATGAAGAAGATGGGACTAACCCAGAAGAGTTACTGGGAACCGCTATTTCTGCTAGTTACAGCATGGCTCTGGCTCAATTATTAGAACAGAAAGGGTATCGTCCTCTAAAACTGGATACACAAGTTGCTGTAGAATTAGAAGAAACAGATGAAAATCAGTTAGAAATTCCGCAAATTGTGATTACCACCTATGCAAAAATAATCGATATTGATCATGAAAGTTTTCTTCAGCTAGCAGATGAAGCCCAAAAAAATTGCCCAATTACCAAAGCCTTAACAGGTATTCATGAGATTGTCCTGAAAACAATTCTAAATGAATAAAATGCAAAAATACTTTTGTTATTGTTAAAGAAACAAAAGTAAACTAACAGCCATAACTACCATTCCCAAAATTAGACCATAAATGGATAAATGGTGCTCTCCATATTTTTGAGCTGATGGCAATAACTCGTCTAAGGAAATAAAAACCATAATTCCGGCTACCATGGCAAATAGAATGCCAAAAATCAGATCATTGAAAAAAGGGCGTAAAATAATATAACCAATTAATGCACCTAATGGTTCAGCAACACCAGATATAAAAGAATAATAGAATGCTTTTTTGCGATCACCTGTTGCATAATAAACTGGTACACTGACTGCTATTCCCTCAGGAATGTTGTGAATAGCAATAGCCACAGCTATGGCAAATCCAAGAGAAGCATCAGATAGTGCAGCAGTAAATGTAGCTAATCCTTCGGGAAAATTATGGATCCCTATGGCTAATGCAGTAAATAACCCCATCCTAAGCAATGGCTTAGAAGCAGATTGTCTGTTTTTAGATTCTTCAGATAACTCTTCCACACTATGCAGTTCATGAGGATTTTCTATTTCCGGAATCAGTTTATCAATTATCCCAATTAATAAAATTCCACCAAAAAAAGCTATAACTGTATAATAATAAGCGTAAATTTCATTCCCATTTAAAAAAGTTGTAATGGCATCTTTTGCCTTAACAAATATCTCAACAAAAGAAACATAAATCATCACACCTGCAGAAAATCCCAGTGAAAGTGATAAAAATTTTGTATTGGTTCTTTTAGCAAAAAAACCAATTACACTACCTACTGAAGTAGCCAAACCAGCAAATAATGTCAAACTAAAGGCAAAAAGAACGTTAGTTAAACTTGTATCAATGTTCATCAATAAAACCTCAAAATTAAAACATTTTTCTTTTTTTTC
>JAKSBL010000361.1 GCA_022361115.1 Spirochaetota bacterium
TAAAAACAACTTTATTTTTTATTGCTTTGGGTAAACAAAATTTCCCATAGGGCCCATCGATAAATACTTTTTTTTGAACCATTGCTTCATTAATGCTTTTAGTAAAATCTCCCACAGCCTTTACTGTGATAGTCATTTCATTTTCAGTTGCTGCTGATATGGTAAATGGATGATATTCCCAATATTTCCAGTAATTACCAAAATTAATAAAGATAAATTGGCCCGAAATCAAATTTAATGATTTACCTGTAAATTTGATTTCTACAACATCACTATTCAGCTTGTTTATTTGAGTTATAGTATATGGATTATTCTTTATCTTTTGGTATTTAGCAATTTTACTTAAAATGATTAAAATCACCAACCCATAAAAAATATACCATAGCCATCTCAAAAATACATAAGATGTTACATTACTCCCCAGATTAATACTATGATAAAATACAAGAAAAAAAGCAATATAATTTACAACATGAAGTTTTCGCCAGGTTTCAAAGGAAAATTGGACTATTTTGTAAAGTAAAACTGTAATTACAGCAATAGATATTAATATAAAAGCAAAAGTTCCAACTAATTTCAATAAGGATAAGCCAATCACACCAGTTTGAATGATCTCAAATGTATAAAAAGAGAGAGGATGTAAAAGAATAATAACATAGGTAATCATACCTGATATTCGGTGAATGGCTGTTATTTTATCTAAACCAAAGAGCCGATCAATCCATTTTAACCGTGAAGTCAATACAATTTGCCAGAACAATAAAATAAAACCAATTAAAGCTAGTATTTGTGAAAAAGAATAAGCGAGAAAAGCAAATGGTAAACCAATCGAAAAATTTTGTGACCAAAAATAAATTGGTACTGCTAAAACAAGAACAAATATAACCCAGAAAATTTTTTTCATAATTTTTCTCCTTACTCCAAACTCGGTAATGTCAAAAGTTTTTCACTTTAGTATCCCGATCTCATTATATATCTTATAATATTATACTCAACTTTAAAATAAATAGTAAAAATCAATATTTTCTTGATAAAAAAATTGCCAAAATAGTGTTTTTTTGTTAATAATTACTTTTAAAGTAATTATCTACACATGATTGGGAGTTTTTTTTGGCAAAGTCTGATCCTGATATTATCAAAAGGGCAATCATAAAAGCTGGAATTATTCTATTTATGGCCTTAACTGCTTCAATTATTTTAGGAATTGTCATTTCCAGCCTAAATAACATGAAAAACATTGAAGAACTCCTTGAATCAAAACGCCCTTCCCTACCCAGTAAAGTTTTTGACAGAAACGGGAATGAAATAACAGAATTTTATTCTGATGAAAAAAGAGAATTAGTTAATCTGGATTTAATCCCTGAATACCTGGTACAGGCTTTAATTGCCTGGGAAGATGCAAGTTTTTATCAGCACCATGGATTTAATCCTTTAGCAATCATGCGGGCGGCCTTTAATAATTTACGAGGTTTTCCCATTAGTGGTGCCAGTACTATTACACAGCAACTTGCTAATGTATTATTTTTTAATAAAGAGTTTACAATTGAAAGAAAAATAAAAGAACTCTGGGTTGCTTTTCAGCTGGAAAAAAAATATACAAAAAATGAAATCCTTACACTCTATTTAAACCATGTCCATCTTGGTGCAGGCTTAAATGGTGTACAGGCAGCTTCACAATTTTATTTCAAAAAAAATGTTCAAAACATTTCTTATGCTGAAGCAGCATCATTGATTACCTTGATTTCTAATCCAACATTATATTCTTTTATCAAGTTTCCTCAAAACCATAAGGCCAAACAAAAAGAGGTCATGAATAAAATGGTTAGAAACGGGATCATTTCTGATTTGGATTCTGAAAAAAGCTTTAATGATTTTTGGCTAAATTGGCAGGAACGAGAAGATTCTGCACGAGGAGCATTTTTTAACCGCAATGATAAAGCCCCTTTTTTTAGTGATTGGATTTTAAATATTCTAGAAGAGAAGTTACCAAAAGGAATTAATGTTTTTAAAGATGGTTTAAAGATCTATACTACCCTGGATCTGGAACATCAGGAATATGCTCAAAAATTAATGGATGCTGTTTTAGAAAAACAGCAAAAAATCTATGAAGAATACAGTAAAAGAAATTATAATATCATCCACAATCAATTCATGGATGCCCTTTCTTTAATGGGATTAACCTATAGCTTGGAAAATATACAAATTGGGGTAAGTCGAATTAAAAGCCAAGGAAAAGTAAAATATCGTAAAGAAATCAATGCTCCACTTAACTTAACTTCTCAGATATTTAATATTGATTCACTACTCTCAGTTACAGAAAATTATTTTAATCAAAAAGAAAAATCTGCTAATGAATTGATGACCCAAGTTCAGGGCGCTTTTATCGTAATAGAGAATCAAACTGGACAGATATTAACGATGATTGGTGGTAAAGTGTTTGATCCGAATCACCGTTTTAACTTTGCTATGCAAAGCCGGCGTCAGCCTGGTTCTACTTTTAAACCTTTAATTTATTCTGCAGCTTTGGATAGCCAGATGTTTACTGCTGCCACTATGATTAACGATGCAGAAACCGTTTTTACTTTTGATTCTGATGATCCTGATGACTGGTATACCCCGGCTAATTATGGTGGTTATTATCACGGTTTAGTAAATTTCCGGAAAGCTTTAAAAAGTAGTTTAAATATTCCAGCCTGTCGTATATTTTATGAAATTGGAAAAAACAATGAATATAGAGTTCCCATTGACTGGGCTGCCAAGTTGCTAGATTTAAATGCTCAGGAAGATATAGATAGCCGATTTAGTAAAGAAATCAGTACGGTATTAGGAACAGGTTCTGTATCTCCAATTGAAATGGTAAAAGCTTTTTCTGTTTTTGCCAACCAAGGACAAAGACGTTATCCTAATTCTATCATTAAAGTAGTTGATCGGGATGGCAATGTTATTTATTCTCCTTGGAAAGAATTAGAGAAATACTATCGGGATAACCGGAATCGTTTACAAGTCATTAATGATAATAATGCCTTTATTATGACCGACATTCTGAAAGGGACTGTCCATGATACTGATGGCTACTTATATCCTCATAAAGAAAAAATGCTAGAAAATGGCAAGGTTTTCCCAGATGTGGAAATGGCAGCAAAAACAGGTACTTCTCAGAATTTTGGTGATACCTGGCTGATTGGTTATTCTCCGGAAATCACAACCGGAGCCTGGGTAGGATTTAAAGAATATGGTGTTACCTTAGGATTTAATCAATCAGCTGTTCAAGTGCTAGGGCCAACCTGGCTAGAATTTATGAGAAAATCCCATATTGGTAAAGAAGAATTAAGATTTAAAAAACCTAGCGGCCTAAGAGTTGTCGAAATTTGCCGTAAATCTGGTAAACGTCCATCTCCACATTGTAGTGATTATGATGTCTATTACGAATATTTTATTCCTGGAACAACACCTGATGAAGAAACCCAATGTCATGTTTGTCAATATGAGCAGGAGAAAAATGAAGAAAGTATGAATAATTTTACTCAAATATTTGAATCATCACAAATAAATGGTTTTGATGATCAGATATTTGGCGATGATGTCATTGTTGATCCAACCTTACTAATAAGAGATAATAGCGATGTAACTCTTGATAAAAATATTCTGGATATCAATCTTTTTGATGATGACCTATCTTTTAATTTTGATGATGAAGTCATCGTAGATGACCGAGTTTCTGATGAAACGACTGATAGTCACTCGGTTAAACCTGTAAACAAAACAGAAACGAATAACACAAATGAAAATACAACAGACAAAACCAGTTCAGAACCAGTCGCTCAAGCGATAACTCAACCTGATACAACAAGTGACTAATTTTTTTTTAAAAAAAATATAATTACTATTACAGTAGTCAATTTTTTTTAAAAAGAATATAATAAAATGATTTACAAATGTATATTTATAGGAGTAAAGATGGAGAAACAACTAAAAAAAACCAGCCTTTATGAAAAACATAAAGAATTAAATGGAAATATCATTGATTTTCATGGTGTATTGTTACCTGTTTTTTATTCTTCTATTCAGGAAGAACATAATAATGTAAGAACCAATTTAGGTGTATTTGATGTCTCTCATATGGGTAATTTTATTATGGAATTCCCAGATCAACAGACTGCAATTGATACATTGAATTATTTTTTTGCTAATAGTTTTACTAAAATTGAACCTGGCAAAATTGTTTATACTCTTATGTTATATGAAAATGGAACTGTTGTTGATGATCTTATTGTTATGGCTATCAGTGAAACAAAATATCATATCATTGTGAACTATGCAAACATTGCTAAAGACTTTAAACATATGTCATCTTTACTAAATAATAATCAAATAAAATTTCAAAATTTATCCGATGAATATTCAATCATTGCCGTTCAAGGTCCTAATGCCCGTGATTTTTTAGAAAGGTCATTTGGCTACAGTTTAGCAGAAATGCGGCCTTTTAGATTAGTTATAGAAAAATATCAATCGGAAGAACTGATTGTTTCCAGGACTGGATATACAGGTGAAGATGGTTTTGAGTTAACCATTAAGAATGAAATTGCTCCTCAGCTTTATTCAGAAATTCTAAAAAAAGGCAAGGACTGGGATTTATTACCTTGCGGACTGGGAGCAAGAGATACTCTCCGTTTAGAAGCTGGTCTTCCTTTATATGGTCAGGATCTTGATGATCAACATTCACCTCTCCAATCTATGATGGGATGGAGTATAAAAATGAAGAAAAAAGATTTTCTTGGAATGGATGCTTTAAAAAACCCATCACCTCAATTTAAAGATATCATGGTTGGCTTTGAGGTAACTGGTAAAGCTATACCTAGAACAGGGATGGATATTATAAACAGTGAAGGTAAAAAAATTGGAACCGTTACTTCTGGTTCTTTTGCCCCTTATATCAAAAAAAATATTGGCCTCGCTTATATTGATCCAGAATACCAAGAAAAACCATTAAAATTATTAGCCCGTAATCGGGAAATTGATATTCAATTAACTGCAATCCCTTTTTATAAAAGGAGTAAAAAGTGACATATTTTCCGCATTCTGAAACAGAAATAAATGCCATGCTGGAAAAAATTGGCATTAAAAAAATTGAAGATTTATTGCAGCCAATTCCAGAGAACTATCAGATAGACCAATTAGATTTACCTGAAGGTAAAAATGAACTGGAAACATTACAGTATTTCCAGAAATTGGCTGACAAAAACAGACATTACCAGAGTGTTTTTATGGGTGGTGGTGCTTATCACCATTTTATCCCAGCTGCAATTGATGAACTCACTTCCAGACAAGAATTCTATACAGCTTATACTCCCTATCAGGCAGAAGTTTCTCAAGGAACATTGCAGGCAATTTTTGAGTATCAAACTTATATGTGCCAATTAACTGGATTGGATGTTTCTAATGCATCCATGTATGACGGAGCAACTGCTTTAGCAGAAGCTGTTATTTTATCAGTTGGAGCCAATCGAAAGAAAAAAGTATTAGTCGATATTCATCTTTTAACAGATTACAAATTAGTTTTAGAAACTTATCTAAAACCTTTTAATATTGAAATCACCTATTATCATTCTGATGGCTTTAGTTTTAATTCTGAAAAATTTCTGGAAAACTGGGATGATACATACTCCTGTTTTGTCATTAGTTCTCCAAACAATCATGGAACGATTACAGATTACAGTTCTGTAGTGGATCAAATCCATCAAGATAAAGGATTAATGATTCATGTTATCCCAGAAGCTTACTCATTAGCTCTGTTTCAATCTCCTCGTAAATTGGGAGCAGACTTAGCTTGCGGAGATGCAATGAGTTTTGGAATTCCCCTTAGCTTTGGCGGCCCTTACTTAGGTTTTTTAACCTGTGATAAAAAATACTTGAGAAAAATGCCAGGCAGAATTGTCGGCCAGACAACTGATTTAGATGGAAATATAGCCTATACTTTAACCCTGTCTACCAGAGAACAACATATCAGACGAGAAAATGCAACTTCCAATATTTGCACAAACCATGGGTTATGTGCTTTAAGAGCCAGTATTTATCTTTCATTAAATGGAATGAAAGGGTTAAAATCCTGTGCATTAAAAAATGTAGAGAACGCCCATTATTTACATGCTGAAATTGGTAAATTGAAAAACTTTTCAGTAAATAAAAGCCAAGTTTTTTTTAATGAGTTTGCCGTAGAAACAAAGATACCTTATGATCAATTAAATAATCATTTAGAAAAAGCTGATATTTTATCCTTTTTACCAATCGCAACTCATCCTGGATTTTATCAGGTTTGTGCTACAGAAATGAATTCTAAAGAAAATATTGCAGCATTTATTAAAGTATTGGAGGCAATTTAAATGAAAGATCCTAATATAATATTTGAAAAAAATAATTCCAGCCTCTCTTTTCCACAGTTTAAATTAGAAAATGAAAAACAGGATGTTCTAAAAAATATACCAGATACATTATTGAGAGATGATCTGGATGATCATGCTACTTATAGTGAAAATGAAGTGGTTCGGCATTTTGTAAATTTAGGTACGAAAAATTTTGGTGTTGATAGTGGTTATTACCCTTTAGGTAGTTGTACCATGAAATACAATCCTAAATTAAATGAACGAGTCTCCAGCCTGGAGTCATTTACTAAAGGTCATCCCCATTCTCATCCTGAACGGATGCAGGGTAATTTAGCAGTTATGTATCACTGCAAAGAAAGTTTGCTTAAGATAACCGGAATGGATGATTTAACTTTAGCACCAGCTGCTGGAGCGCATGGAGAATTAACTGGTTTACATATTATTCATTCTTATTTTGAAAAAAAAGGGGAAAACCGTCCATATATTCTTATACCTGATTCTGCACATGGAACCAATCCTGCATCAGCAACTATGGCTGGTTTTAAATGTATGACCGTTAAATCAGATAAAGATGACTTTATTGACCTGGAAGATTTAAAATCTAAAGTAACAGATGAAGTAGCAGGATTAATGTTAACCAATCCTAATACAATTGGAATATTTGAACACAACCTTGCTGAAATTGTTGATATCTGTCATGCTAAAGATGTTCAACTTTATTATGATGGTGCTAATTTAAATGCTTTATTAGGTTTGTCACGGCCTGGAGATACAGGTTTTGATGTGGTTCACTTAAACTTGCATAAAACATTTTCCACTCCTCATGGAGGTGGCGGACCAGGGTCCGGGCCAGTTGGGGTAAAAAAACATCTACAGCCTTTTTTGCCTGAAGATGAATTGGTTTGTCAAAATGATAAATATTTTTTTTCAGATCGTGGAGATAGCAAATTAGGAAAAATGCGAAGTTTTTATAATAACTACTTGATTGTTTTAAGAGCTTATTGTTATATTGTTAGTCTGGGTAAAGAAGGATTAAGACAAACCGGATTAATGGCTTTACTAAATGCCAACTATTTAGCAGCACTTTTAAAAGGTAAAGTGGAATTTGCAACCGATCAACCAACTATGCATGAATTTGTGATCACCTTATCCAACTTATTTAAATCAACATTTGGTGATAATGAGCATTTGACCATTATGGATTTTGCAAAAAGAATTTTAGATTATGGCTATCATGCCCCAACTGTCAGTTTTCCGCTGATCGTTCCCGATTGTTTGATGATAGAACCAACTGAGACAGAATCAAAACAAACACTGGATGATTTTGCAGCAGCAATCTTAACCATTGTAGAAGAAGCTAAAAATAAACCAGAATTATTAAAAGCAGCACCAATAAATACACCAGTTAAAAGAATTAATGATGTTGCTGCTGCTCGTAAACCTATCCTTCAATACCAACTGGAAGAAGAATAATTCATAAAGGAATAAACTTTGGCAAAAAAACTTAATTTTGAAGAATCTCTTAATCGTTTAGAAGAAATCACTATAAATTTAGAAAATGGTGAGCAAAGTCTGGATGATTCACTAAAACTATTTGAAGAAGGAATCCGTTTAAGCCGTTTTTGTGAAAACAAACTAACTGCTGTAGAACAGAAAATAGAAATTCTTAGTTCTAAAGATTACGATTTTTCAGAACAAGATGAGAAATCTGCTCCCAAAAAGAAAAAAGTAAAAACAACGGAAGAACATGAGCTAAATGAAGAGGAAGAGGAGGATAATTTTCTTTTTTGAGTAATTCAGAGCGTCAATTAATTAAAAATATCTTTCATTTCCAGCAGGCAATGATTGCAGGAAGAATTACCGCTGTTGATCTGGATCAAATACATATTTCAGATTACAGCGGTAATCTTATTTTATATGAGTATACAGGAAAACCAGAAATAAAAACTGGCGATATTATTCAAGTTGAGATAGTTAAAAAAGA
>JAKSBL010000089.1 GCA_022361115.1 Spirochaetota bacterium
CTCCCTCCGGCAATGCAGGTAAAGCAGGGATCCAGCCAGGTGATATTTTGAAAAAAATTGATGGTATTGCAATCACTTCCATTTCTCAAGCCCAAGAACATCTTTCTTGGAAAAGATTTCCTCAATTAATTGAATTGGAAATTGAACGAAATTTTCAAGTAAAAAAGATTTTGATATGTACTAAAAAACGGCCATATATTCCGGTTGAAGAAGTTTTTGAAAAAGATATTGAGAGAAAAATTATTACCCTAATTTTTGGTTTAGAATTAGATTATTATGCAAAAAAAATGCTTACCAAAAAATATGTGATTAAAAAAGTTTATAAAGGTATGCCAGGTTTTCAATTTGACTTAGGCGAAGGGGATCCTATTGTTGTTCATGATTTACGATATAATCCAGAAAGGCATACAGTGGTCTTTATTTTTAGATATATGAAAAAAGAATTAGGTATAACAGAACGAGGTATTGGATTGGAATTAAATGCAGAAATTAATACTATTCTATAAATGAAATCTTTTTCCCCTTTATTTAAATTTACCGCCCTTTTTAAAGGGCTGCTACTTTTTTTTATATTTTTCTTTTTCCCAATCTTCACAGCACAATTCATTAGTATATTTATACATAAATCTTTAAATATTGAAATATCAGAAATTTACTTAATATTAATACAATATTTCATAGTTATTATTTTATTTATTATTCTTCATTTTTCCCCATTCCATTGTCGTTATTTCTTTAGAAAAAAAACTATTTTTCAGTTTGATAAAATTATTTATACCAGTATTATAGCTTTTCTCATTGGAACAGGAGTTACTTTTCTTTTTATTAATATTACCATCAATCTCCCCTATTTATCCCCTGGTATAAAAAACTGGATAATCCAGCCAAATCAAGGACTGGTAGAGTTTTTTTTAGTTATTGAAAAAAAGCAAGTAATGATTATCTTTACCTGGATTATCATCATTACTCTTTTAACTCCCTTTACAGAAGAGTTAATTTTTAGAGGATTTCTTTTTGAATCAATAAACCGTTTACTTTTACCAAAATTTAAAAAATGGAATATAGATACGATCTTTGTAACTCTGGTCTTTAGCTTTTTCCATTTTGCCTCTCTTTCCAATGTAATTTACGCATTAATCGTTGGCTGGATAATTACAGTTGTAAGAAAAAAAAGCAGAAGCCTCATTCCTTGTATTTTACTGCATAGTTTAATCAATTTATATGGTTTGTTATTGGGAACGATAGCTTACTTCCTCAACCAATAGTTTTTCAAATAGATGCTTCACCTATTACGAAAGATCAAAATTTAGAGAAATAAATGAACAACTGTTCATATTTATAAAAAACAAACTTCTTTTGACAAAAATTAGTTTTTTTTATATGATATTTCCACATTAGTATTAATGTAAAATAAAAAAACACATCAAGTCTATAGAGAGGCTATTGTAAAATAATAATTACTCTTTGGTGTTTGCAAAAATATCAATGGTATTGAGCTTTCACCTAAGATTTACAATAAATGTGGTTATTTTTGCAAACACCTCAAAAGAGAAGTATTTTTATCAAATATTCTTAGTTTTCAAAAAATATTATCAACATTACCATTTGATTACAAAGGATTGATTATGGAAATGAAAATGAAATCTTCCAGCTTAACCAAAGAAGCAGTTGGTATTTGTCTGGGAGCAACAACTTTTACATTAGTGGAATTAAAAGAAGAAAACAATCAGATTACTATAAACAACAAGATTATACAGGAACACGAAGGTGATCCTAAAAGTATTTTTAGCAAAGTTGTTAGTCAATATAATCTGGAAGATAAATATGTTGGGGTAACTGGACGGAAGTTCCGTAGAATTCTCAACTTCAGCTCAATCATTGAGCCTGAAGCAGTTGAATATGCTTACGATTTTGTCAACCAAAAGCAAATCTCTTATGATGCTATTGTTTCTGCTGGTGGTGAAACCTTTATGGTTTATGAAATAGATAAAAAAGGCAAAATATCTCGTATCAGTTCTGGAAATAAATGCGCATCTGGTACTGGCGAGTTCTTCATGCAGCAAATCAAACGGATGAATATCGATGTTGAAGAAGCAATTGAGCTTTCTAAAACCTCTGAAACCCCCCACCATTTATCAGGACGTTGCTCTGTATTTTGTAAATCAGACTGTACCCATGCTTTGAATAAAGGTGAAAGCATTGCTGATGTAACTGCTGGTTTGGCCAAAATGATTGCTAAAAAAATTGAAGAGTTATTGATAAAAATTAATGCAAAAAAAATAATGGTTGTTGGGGGAACGGCTCAAAACCAGGTGGTTATCGACTTTTTAAAAGAAAATTTTGAAACAGTCTATGTTCCCAATGAAGCTCCTTTCTTTGAAGCCTTAGGTTCGGCAATCTGGGCCTTAAAAGCAAAGCATGCTCAAGTTCCCAAAAAAGATCAGTATTACAAAAAACAAAAATCATCTTTTGAGTTTTTAAAACCTTTAAAATCTTATCAACACCTGGTAGAGTTTAAAGAATTACCATACCAAAATCCTGAATCAGGTGATGAATGTATCATTGGCTTAGATGTAGGATCAACGACTACCAAAGCTGTTCTTTTAAGGACACGGGATGAAAAAATTTTAAAATCCATTTATTTACGAACTAACGGAAGTCCTGTAGAGGCTTCCCGTAAGTGCTATCAATCCTTACTAGAACAACTTAATAATGTTTCAGTAAAAATAACTGGATTAGGTGTAACCGGAAGTGGTCGTTACATTGCAGGGTTACATGCGGATTCAGAGGGAATTATTAATGAAATCATTGCCCATGCTAGAGCTAGTGCCCATTTTGATGCGGAAGTTGATACAATATATGAAATTGGTGGACAGGACGCTAAATATACTTACCTTACCAATTCAGTTGCTTCGGACTATGCAATGAATGAAGCATGTTCTGCTGGAACCGGCAGCTTTTTGGAAGAATCCGCCTATGAGCAATTAGGTGTAAAAATGGAGGAAATTGCAGATATTGCCCTGAAAGCTCAAAATCCTCCAAATTTTAGTGACCAGTGTTCTGCTTTTATTTCATCTGATATCAATACAGCCTTCCAAGAAGGGATTAGCCGGGAAGATATTATTGCTGGCTTGGTATATTCCATTTGTATTAATTATATCAACCGGGTAAAAGGTTCTCGTACTACTGGTAATAAAGTTTTTATGCAGGGTGGTGTTTGTTATAACCGTGCTATCCCCATTGCTATGGCTGGGTTAATAGGCAAAAAAATCATTGTCCCTCCTCAACCCGGTTTGATGGGGGCTTATGGCGTAGCCTTAGAAATAAAAAACCTCATTCAATTGGGTCTATTAAAAGAAAAAGATTTTAATTTAAAAACTTTAGCCGATCGTAAAGTTGAATATGGCAAGCCATTTGTATGTATGGGTACGGCTGAAAAATGTGATAGGCGCTGCGTTATTAATATGATCCAGATAGAAGGGAAAAAAATACCCTTTGGCGGAGCATGTAATAAATATTATAATTTAAAAAATAAAATCAAAGTTGATATAAAAAAGCATAATCATATTGAAAGAAGAACAGAACTACTCTATCAGGAATGGGAAAATGCTCCCCGCAAAGAAAAAGAAGATCAACCAATTATTGGCATTAATGCTTCATTTCAAATTAATACCCTCTTACCTATGTTCTTTACTTTTTTTAATGAACTGGGTTGTAAAGTGATTATGTCTGATGAGGTTCATACAGATGCAATAGATAAAGGAATGACCAGTTTTTGTCTTTCTGCTCAAATAGCCTTGGGATTATTTGACAATTTACTCTCAAAAAAGCCAGATTATATTTTTATGCCTCAGATCATGGAAATGCATGTTTCTTCTCAAAAAGAGTATCGTAAAGAATATCAAACAGTTTGTATGTTTGTTCAAGGTGAACCCTTTTATCAAAAGGCAACATTTCTAAAGGAAATGAAAAACCCGCCAAAAATGCTCACACCAGCGCTGAATTTCATGCGGGGATTTGATGCTGAAGCGGAAACATTTACTAAAATGGCTAGTGATCTTGGCTTTTCAGAAAGTGCAGCCACTCAAGCTTATCACAAAGCAGTCAATAAGCAATTGGAATTTTTTAAAAATATGAAAAAAGAAGGCCAGAGAGTATTAGCCGAATTAGAAAAAGATCCAAGTAAAACAGCCATTGTTTTATTTGGCCGCCCTTACAATGCTTTTGATGATAAAACCAATAAAGGGGTTCCTTTTAAATTTGCTTCTCGAGGTATTGAAATAATTCCCTATGATTATTTAATGTATGAACAAGAAGAAAATTTCAGGGATACTTATTGGGAAATGGGTCAGCGAATCATTAAAGCGGCACGAATTGTAGAACGGCATCCACAACTTTATGGCTGTTATTTAACTAACTTTCTCTGTGCCCTGGATTCTATGATGGTGCCTCATTTTAGAGATTTGATGGGCATCAAACCCTCCTTAACTATTGAAGTGGACACCCATACAGCTGATGCTGGAGTAAATACTCGTATTGAAGCATTTATGGATGTAGTGAAAAACTATCAAAAAATGAAACAGAATCTTGAGGTAACCCCATCTACTTTCACTCAAGCAAAAGCCATTATAGATCAAAAAGGAACTGCCTGGTATATTGATTCACAAGGAGAAAAATTTTCTTTTAAAGATCCAAGAGTAAAAGTGATTATCCCTTCCATGGGAGATTTATTTAATAGTGCTGGAGCAGCTGCTCTCAATGCGCAGGGTTGGCATGCTGAAGGACTACCTGTTTGTGACCGAGAAGCCTTAGATTTGGGTCGTTCAGTTACAACGAGTAAAGAATGTTTGCCTATCATCAACATTATTGGAGAATTATTAAAATACCTAAAATATCGAAAAAACCCAAATGAAAAACTAGCTCTTTTCTTAGTCTCAGCTGGTGGGTGTTGCCGAGTGGGACAATATCATATCCTTACAAAAACGATTATTGATAAACTAAAACTCAAAGATGTAGCTGTTATCACTTTGGCAAATGATGACGGCTATGCAGGTTTGGGAATTAGTTTTCGTCTGAATATCGCAAAACTGCTTTATGCAGGGGATGTTTTTGATGATATACGAAGTGTGATCAAGGCAATGGCAGTAGATAAAGAAGAAGGTTTAAAAATCTTTTATGAAGAATGGGACAAGCTTTTAGGATCCATTGATGGCCGTAATAAAAAGAAATTTTATCCTCAGCTGAAACAAAGTGCAGCCAGATTAGGAACAATCAAGCTGGTTAAACCTATTGAAGAGGCAAAATATATTGGTGTTGTAGGTGAGATATTTGTCCGTCGCGATCATTTCTCATTAATGAGTATACCAGAACGATTAGCAGAAGAGGGATTTGTTATGCTAGATGCTCCAGTCATGGAGTGGAACCGGTATGTTGATTTTTTAAAGCAAACCGGTATGTTTGAAGCACAAACCAATTTCGTAGGAAAACTGGAAGAGCTGATCTCTGATTGGGTACAGGATTATCATGAGAAGCGCATTAAAAATATTCTTGCAACAACAGGATTATATGAATTTGAGATGATTGATATTAAAAAATATATGGCCCATTCAGCTCATATTTTTCCTTACACCCTGACAGGTGAACCAGGTTTATCCACAGGGGCTTCTCTTTATCATATGATTGATAAATATTGCGGCACCATAAATGTAGGCCCCTTTGGCTGTATGAACTCCCGAATGACTGAAGCTGTTACTACATTTGAGATGACTTTAGAAGGTAAGATGGAAGCTGCAAAACTGGCTGGTAATGAAAAAGATTATTCCTTTTTAAAGGACCAATTGGATATTCTTCCATTTTTGAGTATTGAATGTGATGGAAATCCCTTTTCTCAAATACTGGAAGCCCGATTTGAAACTTTTATGCTTCAAGCAAACAGACTGCATGAATTAATGAAGAATCAAAAAGAAAAAAATTAACCAATCCAGTTCTTTCTGGCATTTTGAATTAAATTAAATTGTTCTGGATTCCCTCCCACATCGGGATGATACTTTTTGCTTAACCGGCGAAATTGCCGGCTAA
>JAKSBL010000310.1 GCA_022361115.1 Spirochaetota bacterium
ATTTATTTGAAAGAGACTGTTCTATTCAAAGAAGACACCAAAAACTCATTGAAGAAGCTCCATCTCCTGCATTGGATGAAGCTACTCGTCAAAAAATGGGAGAAGCAGCAGTAAATGCAGCTAAAGCAGTTGGCTATTATTCAGCAGGGACAATAGAGTTTCTTGTTGATCAAAGTGGTGATTTCTTTTTTATGGAAATGAATACCCGAATTCAGGTAGAACATCCAGTAACTGAAATGATCACT
This sequence comes from Spirochaetota bacterium, assembly GCA_022361115.1. Classification (GTDB taxonomy): domain Bacteria; phylum Spirochaetota; class GWE2-31-10; order GWE2-31-10; family GWE2-31-10; genus JAKSBL01. The sequence goes on from JAKSBL010000310.1 coordinate 246, forward strand.
GGGACTGATTTAATTAAGGAACAATTTCGAGTCGCCTCTGGTGAAAAAATATCTTTTTCACAAAAAGATTTAAAAATCAACGGCCATTCTATTGAATGTCGAATTAATGCTGAAGATCCTGATAAAAATTTTATCCCTTTTCCTGGTAAAGTCACAAAATATATTTTGCCTGGAGGAAATGGTGTTCGGGTAGATTCTGCCGTTTATCAGGATTATACCATTTTACCATTTTATGATAGTATGATTGCTAAACTGATCGTTCATGGACGTGATCGTGAGGAGGCAGTTGCACGAATGAAAAGGGCATTACAGGAATTTATTATAGAAGGGGTAAAAACAACTATTCCTTTTCATCAACAAGTCATGAATGATAAAGATTTTCTTTGTGGTTCCTTTGACACTCACTTTATTGAAAAAAAGTACTCTAAGTAAACATTTACATTTAATATAGAAGGAGACATCAATTATGTCTAACTTTTTTCCGAAATGTCCTGAATGTGGCATGCCTCATTTTATCAAGATATTGGAAAAATCTTTACATGTTTGTCCTGAATGTAATCATCATCACAGGATTGATTCTCAAAGTAGGATTAAATATACAGTTGATAAAGGGTCTTTTCAGGAACATGATAAACATTTGGATACAACCGATCCTCTTGGATTTCCTCAATATGAAGAGCGATTAAAAAAAGCCAAAAAACAAAGTGGATTAACAGAAGCTGTTGTTTGGGGAACTGCAACTATTGAGACAGTTCCTATTGTATTGATTGTTATGGATACCAACTTCATTATGGCTTCTTTAGGTTCAGCTGTAGGTGAAAAAATTACTAGAGCATTTGAATATGCTTTGGACAATAAACTACCTGTAATTGCTTTTTGTGCTTCTGGTGGTGCAAGGATGCAGGAAGGGATTCTGTCATTGATGCAAATGGCTAAGACTTCTGCTGCTGTTAAAAAACATTCTGAAGCTGGTTTGCTCTATATTTCTATCTTAACTGACCCAACAGCAGGGGGTGTAACCGCATCTTTTGCTTATCTGGGAGATATCATTATTGCTGAACCAAAAGCATTAATTTGTTTTGCCGGTCCAAGGGTAATTGAGCAAACTATTAATCAAAAGCTTCCTGAAGGTTTTCAAAGAGCCGAATTCTTACTTGATCATGGTTTTCTTGATAAAATTATACCAAGACCTTTATTAAGAGATACTTTGGCAAATATGTTAAAGTTACATATGCCTTATGAGATCAAAGAAGTTAATAATCAATACCGTATGGGTAAACAATATAACTAAAATTTAATTGTAAAGCTAAACTGGAGATTATAAAAAATGGAAAAAAGAGATCTGGAAAATCAATTAAATGATTTAAGCAGTAAATTAACAGAAATTAAAACCCAGTTAGATGATAAAAATAAAAATCAACTTTTGCCTATCATTAGTCAATTGGAAAATGATGCAAATTCTTTGCGAAAAGAGTTGTATCGTGATATTACACCGATTGAAAGGGTACAATTAGCTCGTCATCCAAATCGGCCAACAACTCTGGATTATGTAAAATTTATTTTTACAGATTTTATTCAATTTCATGGTGATCGTTATTTTATGGATGATGGTGCTATTGTTGGAGGTGTTGGTTTTTTTGATGGCAGACCAGTAACAGTGATTGGACATCAAAAGGGTAGAGACACAAAGGATAACATTCGTCGTCATTTTGGCTGTGCACATCCTGAAGGTTATCGTAAAGCACTCCGTTTAATGAAACAGGCAGAGAAATTTAAAAGACCAGTGATCTGTTTTATTGATACACAAGGCGCTTATCCTGGACTAGGTGCAGAGGAACGAGGGCAGGGTGAAGCAATTGCAGTTAACTTATATGAAATGTCTGCCTTAAAAACCCCAATAATCTCTATATTAACTGGTGAAGGTGGTTCTGGTGGTGCCTTAGGGTTGGGGGTAGCTGATAAAGTATTTATGTTAGCCAATACATTTTATTCGGTTATTTCACCTGAGGGCTGTGCATCTATTTTATGGCGGGATGCTGCTAAAGCCCCTGATGCTGCTAAAGCTATGAAAATAGATCCCAATAGCCTTTTAGGATTGGGAGTAATCGATGATATTATTGATGAGCCTAATAATGGAGCACATGAAGATCACAAGGCTACTGCTGATAATATTAAAGAAAAAATCAGAAATTCCTTAGAGGAACTACAACAGTATCCTCTAGATGTATTAATTGAACAGAGGTATCGAAAATTTAGAGGCATGGGCCAATTTAAAGAATAATA
>JAKSBL010000143.1 GCA_022361115.1 Spirochaetota bacterium
TATAAAACAAAAAATTACAAATTAACCTACTCAAAACTCTCTGACCTGAAAAAACCCGGCATCACAATAGGAACAGTATCTGGTTATGTAAATCCAGAAGATTTTGTAAAAGCGAATTTAAAAACTGAAGAATCAAAAAGCGATTTAATCAATATGAAAAAATTGCTCGCTGGTCGATTACAATTAGTTTTAGTTGACAAATTAGTTGGTTTTTATTTAGTAAAATCAGACTCTGAAATGTCAAAAAAAGCTAATCAATTAGAGTGGATTGTTACATTAACAAAAAATGGCTTAATGAATGGTGTGGCAAAAAATGGGCCAAAAGATTGGCAAAAAGTATTAGCTGATTTTAATAAGGGCCTGCAAATGATCAAAAAAAATGGAAAATTTGATCAAATCATGAAAAAGCATGGTTTAAAATAACTTATTGTTAATCTCTTTTTGTATTCACATATATTATTTTAAATGAAAAAATATTATTTATTATATTTTACTTTTATCTTTATTAATCTATTTCCACAGACAGTTGTAGGTTTAACAAATGGAGAATGGCCTCCATATACATCTCAAAATTTGAAAAATTATGGAGTGTTTTCTCCTATCGTCTCTGAAGCATTTGAATTAGAAGGTATGACTGTTGAGTACACATTTTTTCCCTGATTGAGAGGTTATAATTATGCAAAAGCAAACAAATTTGATGGGTCATTAACCTGGGAAAGAAAATTGAATTATACTATCATTGAAACTATCATTAATGATTATCGATCGAGCTGCTCCTAGATTAAAACACCAGATTTCAAATGAGAGGAATATTATGAGCAATGATAAAAAAACAACAATTCTCATCCTGGATGATGAAGAATACATAGTTGAAAATTTATGTGAATATTTTGAGAATTATGAGTTCAATGTTCATAGTAAAACCTGCGGTAGTGGTGGTTTGGAAATCGTTAAAAATGAAGCGATTGATTTAGCTATTGTTGATCTCCGCTTAACGGATATGACTGGCAATGAGTTTATTGTCCAGGCTTTAAAAGTCAAACCCCATTTAAAATTTATTATTCATACCGGTTCAATTGATTATACCACTCCGGATGAGTTAATTGAAAGAGGGATTACGGATAATAATATCCTTTATAAGCCCGTAATCGGCCTGCAACCCTTTATGGATAAAGTCAACGAATTACTCATCAAATAGGCTAATATTCGGCTGCCAAATGGCAGCTTTGATGACATTCCCATCACTAAGCTGATTCCTGGTTAATTATGGGATCTGCATCATGCCCACTGAAGGCTTTTTTACCAAAGTTATTCAAGGCGGAAAGATCAAAGCTGGCGATACAGTCAGAAAAATCTCAATGATAGTATCCTCGTATTTTCATTGTTATTTCACAGATATCAATAAATCATCTATTCTTTATATTATACACCAGGATCATCAGAACCGCAATGAAAGTTGATCCTACACATATACCTAACAACACTTTCACATTATAAATATCCAATATAAATCCACCTAAAAAGGAACCTAATATACCCGATCCTCCCATGGCAAAAGCATCAAACATGGATTGACTTGAAGTTTTTAATCCTTTAGGAGAAATGCTATAGATAATGTTACGGGTAGCTGGGATCAATAACCCAAATGAAAAACTTTGCAGAACAAAGGTGAGAACGATTTGAAGATTGGTATCAGCAAAAAAAAGCCAGACATAACGCACCAGAAAAAAAAGGGCTGCAATAAAAAGGAGACGATTTGCATTAATTTTTTTATTCATACGGATATAGAGAAACATAATCGGTGCCTCACTTATCGCATTGATAAAAAGGGCAGCCCCAACATAAGAAGAACCGCCACCTGTTGCCTCAAATATCGCTGATAAATAAACGATAATCATAAACAATGGGACAAATAGAAGAAAGGTGAATAAAGCAAAAAAAAGATAATGCGGGTTTTTTAACAAACTCAGGGGATTCTTTTTAGGGCTATCCTGTTTCTCTTTTATATGTTTAATATCTTGATTGAACAAAACCCCTAATGCATAAAGGGAAGATAAAACAATGATTGATTTAAACAGAATATCCCAATTATACCACTCAATTAATAGTCCCAGTATTACGGAAAAGACAGCAAAACCTACTGAACCACCTCCTCGTATCAATCCATAGTGTCGGCGAGTTTGTTCAGAATAAAGCAGAACCCAGCTATCCAGTATAACAGGCATTGGCATTCGCACAAAACTAATTGCACATGTAATAATGATCAATACATAAGCCTGTTCAACTAAGGGAATGATTAATGAGATGACAGGAAGTATCACAATACACACCAATAGTATTTTTTTAATAGTTTTAAATGTATCACAGAGATATCCAAGCAAAAACTGTCCCGCCATTCCCGCAACAGAACCTAAAGACATAGCTATTCCTATATGGCGGGAGGAAAAACTTTTCTCTTTTAGGTACATCACCAAAAAGGAGATAAAACAGCCCATCAATGCCCAGGAAATAAATTCTAAAAGGCTAAATTTCAGAATATCTTTATTCAAAATAATCTTTCTCATTCCCACTCATTTTTTGTCAATCTTAATACCTAATAATAATATAAAACTTACAGAAAGCAATGACAATCTTTAATAATTTACCCAGGTACAATTATGATGCTTCCTGCTTAACTCAAAAATTATTAACAAAGAATCTCGATTAATTCCAGTTTTTTTAGTATACTAACTCATTAGCAATAACAGTAATAGAGGATTTTCATGTTTATAAAAGATCATAATAAGCTAGCCTTAATTAATGGGGATGAACAAATCAATTATGCAGAACTCATTAACTGGATTAATAGATATTCTACTCTGTTGAAAAAGAATCAGGGAGAACGTGTGGCAATTTATTTTGAGAACCGCCCAGAATGGATTTATAGTTTTTTTTTTTTTTTTTATATTGGAGCTTGAAATGTTTTGATTGATATGATGTGTTCTTTAGAGGAATTAGAATATATCATCAATGATTGTCAACCCAAAACAATCATCACTTCAAACCGCAATATTGAACAGCTCTCTCAGGCAGTAAAAAACACTAAACTGAAGACAACTATTCTTAATGTGGATAAACTAAAGGTACCCCAGGCTAAACCAGACATAAAAGACTATCAGCCCCAACCAGATGAAATCGTTCTCATGCTTTATACTTCGGGAACTACCGGTAACTCAAAGGGAGTTCAATTATCTTATCAAAATATCTATAAAAACATTCGCTGGAACAACGATACCAAACGAATCAATCCGACAGACCGGTTGATTGCTGTTTTACCCTGTCATCATTCCTGGCCATTGATTTCCACAATACTTTGCCCTCTGGACTGTGGAGCAACAACGGTTTTTTTACCAAAACTGGATGCACAAACCTTGATGAGCACTTTAAAAGAAAAACAGATTACCATGGTAACAGCGGTTCCCCGCCTGTTTGAAATGATCCATGATGGAATCATGCAAAAAATAAATAAAAATTTCATTGCCCGTCTCTTTTTAAGTTTTTGTAAATCACTTTATAAACTACCTATGAACCGCCTTTTGCTAGGCAGACAAAAAGCCCCCTATTTAACTTTAGATACTATACCTTTTACTGCCAAAATCTTTAAAAAAGTACATACTGAACTAGGCGGGCAAATAAAAACATTTATCTCAGGAGGAGCAAAACTACCAGAGCATATTATCCCTAATTTTCGTGCTATGGGTATATTAATGTTAGAAGGTTATGGCTTAACAGAAACCGCACCTATGATAACCTATCACCCATTTGATAAGTTAAAACCTGGTAGTGTAGGAAAGGTTTTTGATGAAATTGATCTAAAATTTGGGGAAGAAAATGAAATTCTCATTAAAGGCCCGAATGTGACATCTGGATACTGGAATAAACCGGAGGCAACTAAAGAAGCTTTTACAGAAGATGGGTATTTTAAGACAGGAGATCTGGGGTATCTTTCCAAAGATAACTATCTTTTTATCACAGGCCGTAAAAAAGACCTGATTATCCTGTCCAACGGAAAAAACATCCGCCCCGATTTGATTGAGCAGAAGATCAAAGATCAGTATGAGTTAGTGGAAGATATGGCGATCTCTCATCAAAATAACCGGTTATTTGCCGTAGTCAAACCAAATATGACTTATTCCAGAAAAAATGGCATTACAAATCTAAATGAAACCATTAAATTTGATGTCATTGACGATTATAATAAAAATACTGAAAACTATAAAAAAATCCATGAATTTATCATTACCTCTTCTGATATTCCTAAAACCAGAATGGGTAAAATACAGCGTTATAAATTAAAAGATTTTATTGAACAAAATAAAAAGAAACGGCATACAGAAAAAATTGTACTTCCAAATTTTGAGGAGTATACCATTATTGCTGATCAATTATCAGAAATTTCCGGTTTAAAAGTATTACCAGATGATCATATTGAGATTGATTTAGGCTTAGACTCCCTGGGGATTATTGAGTTTCACCTCTTTTTGGAAAAAACTTTTGGGATTCATTTTAAAGAAGGAGAGATCAACCATTTCCCTGATGTTGAAAAATTAGCAAATTTTATTAAGAATACTAAAACCAAAATTCAAAAAGAAGCAATTAACTGGAAACAAATTTTAACAACTGAAATCGAGTGGCAGCTCCCGGTTAAAATGTGGATGTTAAATATTCTTAATTCCTATTTCAGGCTTTTTTTAAAAAATAAATTAAATTTTACAGGAAGCGGCATGGATAAGATCCCTGATGGCCCTTGTATTTTTGCTCCAAACCATGCCAGTTTTTTAGACAGCTTATTGATTTTTCACCTCTTAAACCCAGAACAAAAAAAAGATCTCTATTTTTATGCAAAAGAAAAAAATTTCCGTAATTCCTTTTTTCGTTATTTTGCTAACCGATCTCATGTCATTCTCATGAACATCAATAAGGATTTACAATATTCATTACAGAAAATCGCCAAGGTTTTAAAGAGCCATAAAAAGATTTTAATTTTTCCAGAAGGGACACGGAGTCGTGATGGCAAAGTGCAGAAGTTTAAAAATACCTTTGCCACTATTTCTAAAACTTTAAATGTCCCTGTTGTGCCTGTTGCTATTAAAGGGGCTTATGAAGCTATGCCTTATACCAGTAAATTACCAAAAAAAGGGAATGTTTCTGTAGAATTTCTGGATCCGATATATCCAAACCAGTTAACAGAGAATGAAATTGTAAAGAAAACCCAAGAAGTCGTCATGAACCGAGTCCCTTGCGGTTTATTGTGAGTTCTGAAAAATTGCTAAAGCAATGTCAGAGTTTTAGCAGCCTTAGTTTAGGGTAAAACAAGAAACTTGCCCATATTGGGGATGATAATTTTTACAATCATTTCTAAAATCCAGCATTTTTTCACCATCTACATAAAAATAGTAGTAATACTCTCCAGGAGAGAAAAAGAGATCTATTGTCCAATAGTTATCCCTTTTTTTAATTAATTGATGGCTGAAAACACTCATATTGTCAACCGAACAGACTAAAGTAACATTATCTGCCGTAGGAGCATAATATTTAAAAGTTACTTTTTTAATTTCCGGAGTTTGTTCTCTTATAATAGGAAAAATCTGAATATTCTCAATATTTTCTTTAATATCAACATATGAGATTTTCTTGCCGAACTTATCCAGGTAGTAGTTAGGATTGCTGGGATCTGCTTCCCAATAACCATCCACATTAATCAGGTAGGCTACCCTTTTTTTATCTTGTGAATAAGGGAGGACTAAATAATATATATCATAAAAACTCTTTTTAAAAAAGTAATCATTCATCCATCCATCAAGATTAGACCGTAAGGTGAGAGTATGCCCAAAATCTTTTGGCAAAGTTATTAATATTCCTTTTTCAATAATTCTGGGGGGTGAAGACTCTTTAATGAGATCCACATCAACATATTTCTCAATAGCTAACAAGGAACTGAGTCTGATAATGATGAATAAAATGACAGTTAGATTTTTTTTCATATCTTGTATTTTACCAATTATCTGGTAGTAAAAATAAAAAAAACGAATTATTTTTGTTATAATAAAATAATTTTTACAATTACCGTAATTGTAAAAAATAAATATATTATATTCAATTATCGGTAACTTTGATAATATCTAATCATAAATGTTTAAAAAAATTAGAAACAAACTCCAAAACTATGAATTTCAGAGAGTTTTTTTCTTTTTTTGTTTAAAAAATCGGAAAAATTCCGAAAAACTTAAGAGAGAGCTTTAAGGTTCTATTGTAAAACGTCATTTATTTACAGGAAAACTATGCCAAAGTACGAAGATCTTTCTTTTATCAGCAAAAAAATACTCGATATTGGTGATGAAGTCCGCATTGTAGAAGAATCAGGCCAACCCCTAAACACAACTCCCATTCCGGAAGAACTTGCAGAAACTGTCGAGCCTGAAGAGATGATGGAAGATCTTTTAAAAGATGACTTGCTCTCAGATATTGAAGAAGATTTTGATGAAGGTCTCTTATTTGATGAAACAGAAACAGCCTCAAAAACTCCTGAAGAAGAACAAACTTCTGAAGAAACAGAAGAGGAATTACAGTCAGAAGAATCATTAGAAGATATTTCAGATACACCAAGCGGGGGCACTGATGATTTTACTCTCGATACCAAACTGGAATCAATGCTGGATTCAGAAAAAGAAGCAATTTTAAGAACCTCTGATTCATATAATGGAGAAACTCCAGATTGGGATGAGCTAAGAGACGAAACCTCATTAGATGATCTGACTGGTCTGGATGAAAGTGACTTGGATGAAGGCAATGAGGAAATCGAATCATTACTGGAAGATGCAGAAAAAAATAATCAGGAAACCGATGGCGGACAACCTGAAGAAATAGAATCTATGACAGAAGATCTTTCGTTAGAGGGATTAGATGATATCATCCCAGCAGAAGGAGAAGGAACAGAACCAACACCTGAGTCTGAAATAATGATGGAAAGCACAGAGGATGGATTATCTGATTTATTGGAAACACCTGAGGAAAGCTCTGAACTAGAAGATACCGCACCGTCTGATGAAGAAGAGATCTTAACAGACTTGTCAGGAACTGGAGAAGAGTCAGCAGATATTGATGATTTAGCAGAACCCATTTCTCCTGAATCTTCTGGAGACAGTGCAGATATGGGAGGATTGGAAGATCTATTAGAAGATTCTTTAACCAGTCCATCAGCTGTAGAAGATAACACTTCAGAAGAAACACAAGAAAGTAAATCTGAAGAACTGTCTGGATTAGATGATCTGGATTTAGAAGAAACACCTGAAGAAGAACCTGAAAATCCTGCTGAATCAATTGAAGATGATACATTGGCTCAACTTGCAGGAGAATTTTCTGATTTATCCCCTGGAAAAGAGGATACATTAGATGGTATCACTTTAGATGAATCTTTAAGTGATTTAGCTGGTGAAATGGCTGAATCTAAAGAAACTGAAGAGCCAATCGAAACCATTACAGAAGAGCCTCAACCTGAAGAAGCCCAACAAGAAGAATTAGAAGAACTCTCAGAACTGGATCAACTAGAAGAATTAGCTGAAGGAGAAGAAGTATCAGAACCTGAAGCACCCTCTCAGCCAATGGAAGATCTGGAAAATCTGGAAGATTTAGATCAACTAGAAGAGCCTGCTCCTGAAGAAGGAGAAGAAGAAGTACCTTTACAAGATCTGGAAGAAACACCAGAAGAACCTGCTGCTGCAGAGGAACCTCAAGACAACCTGGAAGAACTCCTCTCTGATATTGATCTGGGAGAAGGTGAAGATCAGGGCTTACCGGATATTGAAGATTTCAATCTTGATAATCTGGATGAACTAACTGAAGAACCAATCGAAGAAATTGAGATTGAAGAAGTTGAATTAAAAGAAGGTGATGAAGTTTCTGATCTGGAAGAAGTCAAAGAAGGTAAAAAACCCCCTCAGCCAGAAGAACCTGTTGTTCAGGCAACAGGCGATCCTGATGCAGAAGGTCATATTGAACTCACACCAGAACAGAGAAAACAGATATTATTAGCCTTATCCTCACTACCAAAAGAAGCAGAAATAAAAATTGCAAATACAATTATTGAGAAGAAATATTCTGACATACAATTAAAATCTCTTTTAGATGCCTTGATCGACAAACAAGAACCAAAAGAGATTTTTCGAATTTACGAAGACATTACTGGAGATTCTTCTTTAAAATCCCTGGCTATTGAAAAATTTACCGGATTAGCATTTGAAGAGAGAAAAAAAACATTTGCATATGTTTTTCAGAAAAATATATATCCGGTTTTAGTTACTGTTTCTGTTGCCCTATTAGCCTTTTTGATGGTTATCCTCCTGTTGAGTATGGTAATTTTACCTGAGTTTAGGGCTTATAATCATTATGCCAGAGGTAAAAAACATATTGAAA
>JAKSBL010000042.1 GCA_022361115.1 Spirochaetota bacterium
CCTTTTATCAAAACATGTTTATAAATCAACAACACTATGATAAATTTCAAAAACATCTTCCACAGCGCCCTTTTGTTGAACAACTGGCTGAACTACAATATTTAGGAGGTGCAATCCAAAGGCAAAAATCACCTCATTTTCCACCCTGCAATAAGGTGCTGATTGGCACAAAAGATAAAATCATATTTTCAGCAAATCAAAGAAGATTTTGGTCAGAACAAAATACTCCTATATTAGAAGTTACTGCTGGACATTTTCCATTTTATCAATTTGATAACTGGGAACAATTGCTGGATACATTGAGAGAAGCTCAATAATGGATAAAAAGTGGCTTAAATTACGCTTTTCCCGATCACTTCCCACTTATGATGAACAGGCTGTCGTCCAGAACCAAATGGCAAAAAGATTACTGGATCAGATTATCGAACAGAAAGGGAAGAGATACCCGAATATCTTTGAAATTGGCTGTGGAACAGGCCTTTTAACCAGGAGAATTGTTAAACAAATTCAGTTCAATCAGTTATATGCAAATGATATTGTTAATGAATGCCGGACTCAGATAGAAAATATTTCTCAAAAAATTCATTTCATTGGCCAAGATATTGAACAAATGACCAAATTCCCGGTACAGATGGATTTGATCATATCTAATGCTACTTTACAATGGATTGAAAATCTACCAAACTTCCTTCTTTTTCTCCACTCTCAACTAACACCTAACGGTATATTGGCTTTTACCCTCTTTGGAAATCAGCATTATACTGAATTTAATCAACTTCATTTACCTGCATTGAGGTATCACAATATAGAGGAAATCAAAATGATAGCAAATAAATATTTTCATTTAGTTTTTGATAGCGGCAATATTCATCATCTCTATTTCAATAATCCCCTAGCTGTTCTAAAGCATATTCAAGCCACTGGTGTGAACAGTATTACTCCTCAAAAGTGGACTCGAAAAATATTAAATCAATTCATTAATCAATATAAAGAGGCATTTGACACCCCCCAGGGAGTATCCCTAACTTATCATCCCCTTTATTTTATATTGGAGAAAAAGCCATGAAATCTATTTTTATCTGCGGAATTGATACAGATATTGGAAAAACCTATTGCACAGGTTTAATTGCCCGTTATTTAATCAAGCAAAATCAAAAAGCCATTACAGCTAAATTAGTTCAAACTGGCTGTTCTGGAATAGCAGAGGATATCCTTGTTCACCGTCAACTCATGGATTTACCCGCTTTACCAGAAGATCAACAGAGTATAACCTGCCCCTTTGTCTTTCCATTTCCAGCATCGCCTCATTTAGCAGCAGACATGGTAAATCAAATTATTAATTTGAATGTAATTGATCAAAATATTAACAAACTTGCCCAAACTTATCAATATGTTTTAATTGAGGGAGCCGGAGGTTTAATGGTTCCTTTGTCAAAGGATACCACAACTCTGGATTATATTAGTAAAAGAAAATTCCCAACCATACTTGTCACCTCACCCCGTTTGGGCAGTATTAATCATACCTGTTTAACCATTGAAGTATTACATTCTCATCAGATAATTATATGCGGACTGATTTACAATCTCTTCCAGACTACAGATCCACAAATCACGATCAGCACAAGGGATTATTTCATTAATCGCTATCCAGATATCCCTTTGATGGATGTCCCTCACATTGATATAAAAAAAATTCCAGACATTGATTTTTCTCCTATCTTTAGTAAAATATAATATGGAGAAATAAAATGATGATAAAAGAGATGAAAGGCACTCCGGATTATCGAGAAATCATTGACTTGATTGATGCAGAATGGCCGCACCAATTTGGAAATCTATCTAATGATGAGAAAATCAAAGAGCTGCAAAAAGGACATAATAATCAAACCGATACCTTAAAATTCCTTTATCACCAAAACAAAATCATTGGTTTTTACCGCTACTCGTTATTTCCCCGGGATAATCCCCAAACGACTACAGCACATATTTTTGATATAGCTATCCTTCCAGAATGGCAAGGCAAAAAACTGGGTAAAATGTTAATGAAAGATATGATTCAGGATTGTCAGGAAAAAGGCTTTGAAAAATTATTGAGTCGCAGTTTCAAAGACAATGTTGGATCCATTAAATTGCACCAGTCACTAGGTTTCTCTGTTCATCTTGAAACAGAAGATTCTATTGTTTGGGAAATCAAACTTTAAAACTAAAAAAATATGAAACAAAGAGACCACTGAGTCTTATTAGAAGTGACCATTGTTAAAAACGAATTATATAAAATGCCTTTCACAATAACTAATTTTATTCTCCCTAATTACCGAAATTTAAAAAAATCATTTTTATAAATGAGGCGTAAATTGCCAGATTTAAAAGAAAAAACACCATTAAGTGTTAGAATTCAAAAAAAGACCAAAAATTTTTATATTCATCTGATCTCAGACCCTGCATTCCGCCTGGGATCGATTTTAGTTTTGATGATCTTTTTTTCAATGGTTGCTATTTTAGTAATAGAGAAGGATAAAAATGATAATTTACAAAATCTTTTTGATTCTTTCTGGTATACCATAGTAACCATTACTACCGTAGGGTATGGAGATATCAGCCCGGCAACTTATTTAGGAAGAATTATTGGGCTGTTTACTATGGCTTTTGGTGTTATTGTATTCGGTTCTGTAACCGGTAAAATTGCCTCGTTTCTGGTTGACCAACAGTTACGACGGGGAAGGGGGTTGTTAAAATTGAAAAACTTAAGCAATCATTTTATTATTTGTGGTTGGAAAAATGATTACGAACAAATTATTGATGGAGTCTTAGAAGCAAATCCCGGTTTAGAACGGTCTGAACTGGTGTTAATTAATAATTGTTCCACTGAATATATGGAAACATTTCTTTCTAATCCAAAATATAAACCTTTAAATTACATCTATGGTGATTTTATTGAAGAATCAGTACTCTTAAGGGCAAATATTAAAACAGCTTCCAAAGTAATGATTTTGGCAGATAATGCCCAATCCTACTCTGCTATGGAAATTGATGCCAGAACCGTATTAGCTGTTTTGACAATAGAGAACTTAAATCGAAATATTTATACTGCAGCAGAGTTAATAGATGAAAAATTTGAAAAGCATCTCTCTTTTGCCCACTGTGATGAGATTATCCTATCAAAAGAGTATGAAAGAAACCTCCTAGTTAACGCTTCAGCTGGAACCGGGGTCTCTCATGTTGTTCGTGATCTCCTTACCTATGAAGATGAAGTGGGCTTGGTTATTATCGATATTCCAGGTAAATACATCAATGATACCTTTCATAACTTATTTGAGTATTTCTACAATGAAAAAAAAGCCATTCTTGTCGGGATTCTGGAAAATACCGGTAATTTTTATGCCCGTAAAAAAGAAGCTCTGGGGGAGGCTCAAAAAAGTCCAGACATAGCCAAAATTGTTGATAATTTAAAAAAAGTAAAAGATTTAAAAGCCAATAATTCTGTATTAGCACCAGATCGGGATTATGTTATTAAAAAACATTCCAAAGCCATTGTAGTAGGAGAGTATTCACGGTAATAGGAAGACAGGTAAGATTATGGAAAATCATGATGAAGTTTTAGAAAAATTAAAAAAAATTGTTCTTTTTTCTGATTTTGTTGAAGATAATGACAGGTTGCTGAAAGTTTTACAATCCATGAAAAAGCAAAAATTTTATGCTGGTGAAATTATAATTGAAGAAGGCGATATTGGTGATCGTCTTTATATCCTGTATAAAGGAACTGTCAGAATATTAAGAAAAACTTTAAATAATGAGCAATATACAGTAGCTATTCTGAATTCTGATATGAATATTTTTTTTGGTGAAATTGCTCTGATTGATAATGATAAACGTTCTGCCACTGTATTAACTGAAACCAATTGCGAAACACTTTACATAGATAGTTCTAATTTTTCTCGACTTTGTGAAGAAGATCCGTTCATGGGTTATAAAATTACCACACACATTGCAAAACGACTCTCTGCAGGCTTACGTAAAATGAATAAAGATGTTGTTACTCTCTACCAGGCCTTGATAGATGAAGTTGAAGGGGTAATTTAATCTCCTTTATTTTTTACTACTGTTATCATCATTTTCTTTGTACAAAGAGAAATTGAACAAGCAGTATTAAATATTGAAGATAAAAATACCCGTAATCTAGCCGATACTGTATCACTAAATGTCGAAAAAGCTTACCAAAGTACTCTTTTCCATAGAAATGAAACCTTAGAAAGAAAAAAAATAATATTATTTTCCCCTTTGCATTTCATTGAAAAATCAATTATCTTATAATATAATTATCTCAAAGCTAAAAAAGGAGCTTTATATGAATAAAGACGAATTTAAAGTAAAAGGTGAAGAGCTGCTCTCTAAAGTGAAAGAAATTTTACACGAGGGTAATTGCCGAAAAATAGTTATTAAAGATGATAAGGGAAATACTTTTATTGAAATCCCCTTATCCATCGGAGTGGTCGGAACTGTTTTTGCACCTGTTTTAGCTGCTGTTGGAGCGATTGCTGCTTTAGCTAGTAACTTTACTATTGAAGTTATCAAAAAAGATGATGAACAAGAGAAAAAAAGTTAACTGGTCATTTACCAACAAAAAGCTGATTGTTTGACTACAGAAGACACTAAGGATTTTTTAGAAAGAGAAAAATTAGCATTAACTTATACTCTTTAGTGTCATCTGTAGTTAATATAGTTGTTCCATGCAATAAAAAACAGTATATCAGGTCAAGCTCATGAAAATGTATTATAAATATGGCTTTGTTATATTAATATTATTATTTTTAATAAACAGCTGTATCATTGTTTGGGAACTCGTACCAAAAAATCCTAGCCCTTTTTTATCCACTAATCAAATAAATACCACCCCATCTGATAAAATGCTATTAAATGATCACCTAATAATTGATTCCTTCTTTGTACACGGTTATCCTGAAGAACATACCCCTCCTCTTGCTCCCGCTACTCCAGCATTAGAAAAATTTTTATTATCCACCCAAGGAGTTGTTGATCTTAATCGAAGCGAAGTCTTTCGAGTCAGTCAAAAAAACCTGGATTCACCCCAGAGAATTATAATACTAGTGCCAGGCATTTTTGGAGGAATTGGAGCAGCTTCTAATTTAGCTAAAAGTATTGTAAAACGGAATCACCAATCACAGGTATGGCTCTGGGACAGACGATCCAATCAATTAGAAGACCGTCGTCATTTTCAACAAGCCCTTTTAGAAAATAACCCTCAAATACTTTATGATCAATTAGAAGAAGGCCAGTTTAAAATAAAAGAAGATGCTTACTATCAACCAGCCCTGGAAGACATTTCTTTTGTAGGGTATTGGGGCTTAAATGTTCAATTAAGAGATTTATTTAATATCATATTAGAAGCAAGAAATCAAGCTGATGAAGTGATTTTAGCTGGTTATTCCCTTGGGGTCTATTATTCTACATTGTTCTTAGCAAATCGCTTTGATGAAGGAGCTGGCTATCAGTTCATTGATAGAGTCATTTTGCTAGACGGCCCCCCCATGATAAAAGGGTATGTTAAAAATGATTTCACCTATCATAATGGTGCCACAATTGTTCCTGGCGGATATATTGATGGTTTAAAAAAACTACAGTCCGGGGAATTCTATCCCTGTAATGGTGATGGAACCAGAAAAATGGATGCATTTTATTTAATGGAATTAAAAGCTCTTTTAGCCCAAATAGATCCTGATGGATTATCGCCTGTGCCTTACCAAATAAGCGGCAAAAAGATTCCTATCACCAATTTAGCCCGGTTTTTAGTAGAACAAGACGATAACTATCAAAAATTTAAGCTCTTTACCCTCACTGCTGGACTAGCTAATGCTGAACATAAAGGCCTTTTCAATGAACAGGATACTGTAAAAATCACTGGCCTGGCTCATGATGCAGACCATATTAGCTGGATCTCTATTAATAAGTTGCCTCCTGATCATCCAAAAGAGTTTAATTATCATGAAGAATATTTAAGTGCTTTTTCTAACCTGAACTTTAATATGCCTGAATGGTATCAACCGACGCGGATGCTTTTAGACATGGGAGCAATTCATTATAATAATACAGCAAAGGGATGGCAAAGTAAGTATTTTTCCATTACTGAAAATAAAAAAGTCAATCGATCGGTTTTAGCAATTGGTCTGGCTAGAGGTTTATCCTCTCAAAAAGAAATTTATCAAAGATATATACAATCTACTGCTGTAGATGATTTTACTATTATCATGTTAGGAAACCTGACTCATACAGATGGAAATTCAGCAGGAGATCGGCATTCTAAACAATATGTTGCTGAAATTATTACAAGCTGGTTAAAAGGTCGGCCAATTAGTCAACCTTTCCCAGAGGAATAAGAAAAGGTTTTCCTGTTCGAGGATTGGTCGTTAAGATTGAATCAATTTGATATACCTTTTTTATATTATCTGGTTGGATCACTTCTTCAGCAGTACCATCATCCACTATCTTACCACCATTTAAAAGAACAACATAATCACTGTAATTTAGCGCCAGGTTTAAATCGTGTAATACCAGGAGAATAGTTATTTGTGATTTCTCATTTAACATGCGAATCGTTTCCATTATTTCTATCTGATGATGAATGTCTAAATGAGATATGGGCTCATCTAATAAAATGATTTCTGTATCCTGTGCTATTGCACGTGCAATGACTACCCGTTGTTTTTCTCCTCCACTTAGATTTTTAATATTCCGCTGAGCTAATTGACTGGTATTCGTTAATTCTAAGGCCTTATCGACCAGTTCCTGATCTTGTTTTGAAACCTGGCTAAAACGCTTCTGATAGGGATATCTTCCCATTAATACTATATCTCTTACAGAAAAATCTATATCCAGATGATATTCTTGTGGAACATAAGCTAGTTTTTTAGCCAGATTTTTTAGTACAAAAGAATGAATCTCCTGGCCATTGATATATACGGTTTTTTTAAAAGGGTGAAGTATCCGGGCAATATTTTTCAGCAATGTTGTTTTTCCAGAACCATTAGGTCCTATAAAAGTACAAATTTTCCCTGCTTCAGCCTGTAGCTGTATTTTCTGAAGAACGAGACGGTGTTGATAGGAAAAATTAAGTTGATCTACTTCAATAGCTGGCTGAGATTTAATTTTCTTGTTCATGAGGCTTTCTTCTTATATTGATACAGCAAAAATAAAAAATAAGGTGATCCAAACATTGCCGTTATAATTCCAACCGGTATTTCGGCTGGAGCCATTATCAACCGGGCAATAGTATCAGAAAAAATCATGAAACAACTCCCGAAGAGAGCAGCAATAGGAATAATAAAGCGAAAATCATTTTTTTGCAAAATTATTTTAACTGCATGCGGAATAACCAAGCCGATAAACCCAATAATACCACTAACAGAAACAGCAGCAGCGATTAATAAAGAGGATAATATGATTAATCTTTTTTTGATTCGATTGGTATCCACACCTAATGAGCGGGCAGCTTCATCACCAGTTAAAATAATATTAAGTTCCTGAGAAAAAAAGAAAAGAATAAGAACAATGGGGCAAGCAACACAAAACAAAAACATCACCTGCTTCCAGCTGGCTGTTGACACACTCCCCATCATCCACATGATAATTTTTTCAATCAAATTTTGGTTCAATACCATAATGAAAGATATAATAGCATCTAAAAAAAATTTAACTGCAATGCCTGCAAGTATCAGTGTAATGGGAGGCAAAGTATTTTTTATCCGGGCTGCCATGTAAACCACATAAGTTGTTAAAACAGATCCTGCAAAAGCTGCCAGTGTTAAAGCCGACATTTTTAAAAATGTCAGTTGAATCCCTGTTACAATAATCAAGGTTGCTCCAAAAGCAGCACCAGATGATACTCCTAAAATATAAGGGTCAGCCATAGGATTATTAAAAAGCCCCTGATATACTGCTCCTACAACAGATAAAGAAAGACCAATCAGAGCTGCTAAAATGATTCGAGGTAATCTGATTTGTAACAAAATCACCTGATGAGAAGGGAGAACCATTTCAGTATTGATATACTGCTTTAAACCTGGTATCTGAGATCCCATAATTCTAAAACAGTGAGATAAAGGTGTTTTAGCTACCCCTAAGGTAGATGAAATCATTACCAACGCAAACAATAAAAGAAAAGCGAGAAAAATATATAAGATGATTTTTTTGCTCATTTTTTTTGATTGAATCTCATTTTTTTATTTTTAAAATAATTCTGGATGGAGAATTTTTACCATTTCTTCTAAACCTTCAATGAGACGTGGGCTCTGCCTGTCTAATAAATTATTATCAATTGCATAGAGTTGATTATTTTGAACCGCTCGTAAATCTTTATACCCATTAGTAGTTTGCAAACCCTCTTTTACCTGATAATATTTTGAACAAAAAATATAGTCCGGATCTTTCTCAATAATTTTTTCCAGACTATATCTCCAGCCAGAAATATCCCCTGCAATATTTGTCCCACCAGCCATTTCAATCAATCGGTGAATAAAAGTATCTCCACCTGCTGTATAATCACCTTTTCCATAGCCAATTACATAGTATACTTTGGGCCTGCTGGATGTTGCTTGGACTTTCTTATTAATTATAGCAACCCTTTTTTTCATATCTTTAATAATATTTTGGGCTGCTTTATTCTGATCTACAATTTTTCCCAGGTTTGTAATGATAGAATATACACCCTCAAAGGATTTCTCAGCCTGTAAGATGATAGTTTTAATACTAAGATTTTCCAATTTTTCCAGAGATTCTTTGGTAAAATGAGTAGAAGCAATGACTAGATCAGGATTTAATTCAACAATTTTTTCAATATTTGGATTCATCAAACTACCAATAGCTGCAATGCCGGCAATTTCTGCCGGAAAATCACAATAATCGGTTCTGCCAACCAACAGCTCTAGTTCACCTAAAGCAGCTATTGTTTCTGAAATACTCGGTGCCAGGGAAACAATACGTTGCGGTTTTTCGGATATTAGAATTTCCCGTCCATATGAATCAGTAATAACAAAACCTGTATTACTTGATTTCTTTTTACACCCTGAGCAGAATAGAATGAGTAGTAATATAATAGCAATTATTTTATTTTTCATTTTGATTTCCTCACATTTTTGTTCGAATTAGTTTTCTATTCCTTTACGGGCAGAAACTCCTTTTTTATAATAGTGTTTTATTTCTTTCATTTCAGTAACCAGATCAGCAAAGTCAATAAGCTGTTGCGGAGCATATCTCCCAGTTAAAATAACTTCTGCTTCATGAGGAATTTTTAAGAGTTCTAAAACCTCATCCGCTGAAAATAACTGATAATAAAGGGCAATATTAATTTCGTCTAAAACAACCAAATCATACTGGCCAGAGTGAATCACTTCAGTAACTCTTTTCAATCCCTTTTTTGCTGCTTCAACATCATCTGGTGTTGGTTCTTTGAAAATAAAACAGCCCCGTCCAAACTGTTCGATAGTTATATTGGGTAAGTATTGAGGGGTATTTAATTCACTATATTTTTGCCCTTTTACAAATTGGCCAATATAAACTCTATTTCCTGCACAAACCGATCTTAATGCCAATCCAAAAGCTGCTGTTGTTTTTCCTTTTCCGTTTCCTGTATAAACCTGAACATACCCTTGATTCATATTATTTCCTTGTTTTTCATCTTTAACTTGACTTGATTTCATTCTGAAGGGATAAAATTTTTTATGAAGAATTATTATGAAGGCAGGCCATAAAGCTCCTTTCCACCCGAAAGTTTCAGGAAAGAGACTCCTCTCCTGTTCAGGCAGGTCTCCTGGCTTACCTAACTCTTTACTTAGCACCTTCCCATTCCCTGTACTCATAATTATGAATAGTGGAAACAGTGGCATATAGCTAAATAATTTTATCAGTTTAATGTAAAACAATAAAACAATTAGGTTTACAGTAGCGGGGGCTGCAATGGATTTTCACCATTTTCCCTATTAAATAGCATTGGCTATACCTGATGAAAAAGAATTTACTATGAAAAAAAAAAATTGTCAAGAGAGGTGTTTGTAAAAAAAATTACTAAAAATAATTGTTGTTTGAATAAACCATACAAAAACTATTTTTTTGCAAACACAAAGTTATTTTTTATTTTTGCAAGAGATTTTAAGGAAAAAAAATCAAAGCTGGTTCTTCTCTTTACTCAGTAGGGCAATCTCTGCCTCACTTTTTCGTAAATAAAGAGGTTCTGGATATACAAGCCGCCTGTTCTGGATATGATATTTGGTATATTCTAAAAGTTCTTCCGCCTGATAATCGGATGGATAGGACCACTGATATTGAAATTTTTCAGGCAGCTGTGAAAGCAAAAGCTGAGTATCTTTACCAGCAAAGCGTATGGATTGATCAGAATATTGCTGCTCAATAATATCCATGATATCTTCTGGACCAATATCATACATCCTGTAAGTATCTTTCCCTTGTAAAAAGGTACAATAAAATCGTTTTTTCTTTGCATCCACTAAAGGTATGATCAGGTCTGGCTGATCCTTTAAAAGATATTGGTAGACA
>JAKSBL010000461.1 GCA_022361115.1 Spirochaetota bacterium
CTACCATATTTTCTTTTTGAATTAAATCTTCTACTTCAAAATTTTCGATTTGAGCAGCCACGATTTGAGTCCGTCTTTCATCAAAATGTGGTTGACAATCAGCAATCAGTTCTGCCCGAACGACTTGTAAAACATTTGCATCAGAAGATAAAATTTCTTTTAATCGAGCAATGGTTTTTTGTAACTCATCATACTCTTCTTTTAATTTAAAACTTTCTAAACTAGTCAGCTTTTGTAATCGCATATCCAGTATGGCATTAGCCTGGATTTCACTTAATTCAAAACGCTCCATCAATCGTGTGCGGGCATCTGGGGTGTCTTTTGATCCCCGTATAATCTTGATGACTTCATCAATATTATCCAGAGCAATGAGTAAACCTTCCAGGATATGAGCCCGTTCTTCTGCTTTTTTTAATTCATAACGGGTTCGGCGATAAATAATATCTTTTCTAAAATCAATGTAATGGCCGATAGTTTGTTTCAGGTTTAAAACTCGTGGAACACCATTACATAATGCCAGATTGATTACCCCAAAATTCGTCTGCAAATTGGTATGAGAAAAGAGTTGATTTAATACAATCTTGGCAATAGCGCTTCTCTTCAATTCAATTACAATCCGCATACCATTGCGGTCAGACTCATCATTGATATCCTGGATCCCTTTAATTTTTCCAGTTTTAACTAATTCAGCAATTTTTTTAATTAATTCCAGTTTATTGACTTGATAAGGCAGTTCATTAACAATAATGCATTCTCTGTTTTTATGTTCTTCAACCGTGACTTTTGCCCGAATGGTAATTTTACCCCGGCCGGTTTTAAAGGCTTTTTTAATCCCTTCACGGCCAAAAATAATGCCGCCAGTTGGAAAATCCGGCCCTTTGATGTGGTCCATTAATTCATTAATTGAAATTTCAGGATTATCAATTTGAGCAGTAATCGCATCCACGACTTCCTTCACATTATGTGGCGCTATATTGGTCGCCATACCAACAGCAATACCAGAAGCTCCGTTAGCTAAAAGATAAGGAAAAGCCGATGGTAAAACATCCGGTTCTTCCATGGAATCATCATAGTTCGGCACATAAGTTACGGTTTCTTTTTTAATGTCCTTTAACATCAGGTCAGCAACTTTTGACATTCTGGATTCTGTATATCGCATAGCTGCTGGCGGATCACCGTCAATAGAACCAAAATTGCCATGGCCGTCAACTGCCAAATAGCGCATGGAAAAATCCTGGGCCAGTCTCACCAGGGCATCATAAATTGATTGATCCCCATGGGGGTGATACTTACCGAGGACATCCCCGACAACACGGCCACACTTTTTATAGGGCTTACCGGAGTTTAAACCCATTTCATCCATGGAATACAATATGCGTCGGTGTACCGGCTTTAATCCATCTCTGACATCTGGAATAGCCCGGCTGATAATAACACTCATGGCATAGGTTAAATAGGACTCTTTTAGTTCCTGTTCAATATCTACTGGTATAACGTTTCCCATAAATATCCCTTAAAAATCAGTACCGGCAAGAAGGTTAATTTTTGCTTAAATACTCAGATTTTATTATATATGTTTAGATTTGTTTATAAACTATGACTTTTTTATTGGTACTAATATTATTACCTGATTTTTATAAAAAAGTCAAGATTGTATTGATATACAATAAACATATTAAGGAAGAATTTGATTTTTTTATCCTTTATTATAGTGATCTGTAAAAAAAGCAATAAATAAAATTATCATAAACTTTTTAATATACTCCTCTCGCATTTTTCATTATATTTATTAATTGGAGGTGTTTATTTTTTGTAATATCAAATTTCTTTTATAAAATGCAATGCATGCAGCAGATAGATAAAAAAACAGGAGAGTATCATGAAAATATATCAAATAATTATGTTATCCATTATTCTGGTCATATTAACCGGTTGTTTTCCTTATGTCTATCATGACCAGTCTGAAGTTTTAATTGAAGGAATTGACTATGATGCTACCTTAGAGATTGCTAAAATAGAGTTACAGGAAGGCGGATGGGACTCAATTCTTACTATTTGGGTAATTCGGGATCAAATCATAACAGTAGAAACAGCCCGGCAAATTAATGATATCTATTTAAAATACATTGATCGGGTATTCAGACAAAAAAATAAAGTTGCAAGAAATTTTGGTGCATGGCACCTGGCCTGGGCAATTGCTAATCTGTATCGGAACAACAATGACCAGATCAAAGCTGTTTTAGAAAAATCTTATCAAAATGCCTTAACCTGGCCAGATAAACTGGAAACTTTCAATAAAATAGCACAAGAGCATATCAGGGGAGAAAAAATTTATATGGGAGATATTCATGATGGGGGCCTTTTTTATGCCCAGACGCACATAGTTGTTCCTGGCAATAAAGACTATATCCAGTCAGTAGAGCATTTTATTGCAGCAAAAGACCGGGATTTTTGGGGTTACAAGAGAATGAGAAAATTCCGAAAACAATTGGAAACATTTGCCGAGTAAAGAAGACTACGCATTGGCCTGATGTGACCCCAAGAGGAACAGCCGCTTTGGCTGAGGTTTAACTGATTTCCCGTTCAGCTAACCGAATCCATTTTATATTATCTGAAAATTTATGCTTTTTTAAATAGGGTTTTTGTTTAATCATCTCTGTCAAAATATGGTTAGCCTGTTCTTTTTGATCCTGTAGTTTTAAAAATTTGGCAAACCGATAGTGCAGTTCCAGTTTAGTGGAAAAATGACTGGTAAGGCGCTGATATTCCTGAATGACTTTATCAGGAGACTGAATGTTCTCAATAATTTGAGTATATAATAAATTGTACTGAAATTGATTCTCAAAATCTGAATTAAGATCTCGTAATTTATCTAAATATTTCAATGCTTCTTCATACTGTTGTAATTTAAATAAAACAAAGCAAGTTTGATAAACTAAATGTTCATCTTTAATATAATAACCATCCATGCAGTCCAGTAAATGACTGAGGGCTTTATCAAAATCACTATTCTCTATGTAGGCATCAATTAATAATTGCCGGTTGTGCATGGTTTCTGAAAAATCATAATTTTCTTCCAGCTTTTTAATCTTCCACTGAGGAACCACTTTTCTAATAATTTTATCCTGCAAATCTTCATTGCTGACAGTTTCTCCAATATGGGGAACAATTTCTAATATAAAATAGACTAAACATCCTAATAATGGTATGAAAATGATCAGAAATATCCAGGCTAGATTCTTCTGATTTTTAATAATGTGAATAATACAAATGATTTGCAAAATTATCGGCACAGATATAAACAAATAATATAACAAAACTAAACTCCTGTTAATGCTCGTGAAAATCCGGATTAAGGGATGACGACATGACCAGCATGGGAAAGGACTTGCAAAATCGTATACATGTTTGAAATAGTACCAACTTTAATTTTATCTTTTAACTCAAAATAATTCGCGCAGGTACCGCAAACCAGTATTTTGATTCCCATTTTTTCTAATTCTAATAAACTTTCTAAAACATCAGAATCTTCCTGAGCCAATAAAACTCCACTGTTATAAAGTACAATACTTGTTGGTAACGGATTCACCTCTTTTATAGTATTGATAAACCCTTTAATTAGCAAATCTCCTAATTCTTCTGGCCCATGTCCCATCTTATTATTTTTAATACAAATTACATGATCCGGGGTGGTTTTTTTTAAAGCTTCCCGTTGTTCTTTGGCATCACTGTAATCTTTATATTCTAACGGGATGATTTCTACATCTATTTCATAAATACCGTTATTTTCCATCATGGAAAAAGGGATATGATTGTCCTGCAAAAACTGGCTAATATTTTCCCGGGCAGTTTGATCATCTACTTTGATCAGAAAAGGCCGGTTATCTTTTAAAGCTTTTTTGGTCATAATTAAAGGCTTTGGGCAAAGTTTTCCACAAGCATCAATGACTTTTGGTGCCATATTATTCTCCACTTTTTCTTTGTATTATAGATGATTAATAGGTGATAATCAATGAGAAAATAAAGAGACAGCGGTTTATTAAATAAAAAGTAAATAAATAATGATTCAATAAAAAATGAAGCAAGGTAATTTTATTATATTTAATCAATAGTCCAGCTTGTTTTATCTTTACTGTCTTTAATAGAAATACCCAGTTCAGCCAAACGGTCCCGAATAGAATCAGCTAAATTCCAGTCTTTATCAGCTCTTGCCTGGCGGCGAAGTTCCAGTAAATATTCAATCAGTTCTTTTGTTAAATCACTGCCAACTTGTTTTTCAGTTTCAATTTTAATGCCCAGGACTTGTTCCATCACCAGATGAATAAACTCTTTTGCTTCCATTAGTATTTTTTTTTCAGCTGCATAAAGGGAATTACGGTCTAAATATATATTGATTTCTTTTATCAATTCAAAAGCTGCTCCAATGGCAATAGCTGTATTAAAATCTTCATCCATCCCCTGATTAAACCGGTTTTTTGACTCATTGAGTTTGGTTTTTAAAACCTGAAGGTTATCTTCATTTACAGCACCCCCCTCAGTCTGCTGCAGGGCCTCTTCCAGTCTTTGCATAGTATTTTCTAAACGATCCAGTTTACTCTTAGCCATAGCCATTTCTTCTTCAGAAAAATCAATCGGTTTTTTATAATGAGAAGATAACATAAACATCCGGAGTTGACTTCCGGAATACTGACTTAAAACATCCTTTAAATAGAAAAAATTTCCCTTGGATTTAGACATTTTTTCTCCACGGATGTTGAGCATTCCCACATGCATCCAGTAATGACAAAAATCCTGATTAAATGCAGCTTCGGATTGAGCGATTTCGTTTTCATGATGAGGAAAAATCAAATCATTTCCCCCGCCATGTATATCAAAGGTTTTCCCTAAATACTCAGCACTCATGACTGAACACTCTAAATGCCAGCCCGGCCGACCAGGCCCCCAGGGCGAAGCCCACTGCGGTTCACCTGGTTTTGCCTTTTTCCAGAGTGTAAAATCCAGCGGGGCTTTTTTACTATCATTTACCTCTATACGTGCACCAGATTTTAGATCCTCCAGGTTACGGTGTGATAACTTACCATAGGATTGAAATTTTTCAATATTAAAATAAACATCTCCCTCTATCTGATAAGCAATTCCCTGTTCTTCCAGTTTTTTGACCAGATCAATCATCTGGTCAATATGTTCAGTTGCCTGAGGCCTGAGAATCCCTTCTTTAATATTGAGAGAAGCTGTATCTTCGTAAAACGCTTTAATATATTTTTCTGCTATGGATTTTACTGTGGTTTTTTCTTCATTAGCCTGATTAATGAGCTTATCATCAATATCAGTAAAATTTTGAACTAATTTTACCCGATATCCTTTGTATTCTAAATAACGACGAACCGTATCAAAAAAGATCACCGGCCGGGCATTTCCAATGTGAATATGATTATACACCGTTGGTCCGCAAATATACATTTTAACTTCTTGTGGATCTAGGGGTTTAAACTCTTCAGTTTTTTGGGTGAGGGTATTATATAATTTTAACATAGGAAGCCTCTCATTCAATGTTATAGGATTGGCAATAAAATAAATTAACTAAAAATGCAAAAAAAAGCAATGAAAAATGCGGATTTATTAGGCCGAAAGTCGATTTTTTCATTAATTTTGATTTTTAAGGACACAATGGAAATTTTTATTTAGTTCTGCCTGATTCTTTTGGCAACAATAAGAGTAATGTCATCTTTTTGTCTTCCGTTACACCACTTTAGTGTTTGAGAGACTATCGTATTTTTTAATTCAGTTACAGATAACTGAGCATTATCTTCAACAACTTTTGCCAGTTGTGTAGGAGTAAAAAGTTCATCCTGTTCATTTTTAGCTTCAATAATTCCATCAGTATAAAGGATGAGGATATCTTCTGGTTCAATATGAAAAGTTTCGTCTTCCAGTGCAGTTTGAATATCCGGCACTAATCCCAGATAAATTCCTCTGGTTTTTACAAACTCACATTTTTTTGTTTTATCCCGAAAAATGATAATATCCACATGCACTCCAGAATAAACAAAACCACCATCCCAGGTATATTCTAAAAAAGTCATGGTCATAAAATGAGATTTCTTTAACCTGCCTCTGATGTTTTCATGCAGAATACGGTTAACTTTTATGATTGCGTCTTTTGGTGATATATCTTCAAGGTCTTTTATATGAGAAATAAATGAGGTTTCAGCCATCATCATGACTAATCCAGGCGTTACTCCATGTCCTGATACATCACCAATGGCAAACCAGAGATTTTTCTTATTATCATAGCTAATATCATAATAATCACCACCGACATCTTCAGCAGGCAGCATAACTGCATCGATTTGTAATTCAGGATGTTCTGGTACAGCTGGCAAAAGCATAGTCTGTATTTTTTGAGCAATTTCCAGTTCATTCTTCAGCTTTTCTTTTTCTAATAATTGAATTCGGCTTTTCTTGATTTGATCCGTCATCTGATTAAAGGCTTTGCCGATTCTTTCAAATTCATCATTTGTCTTGATAGATAAGGCTACTGAAAAATCTTCTCCTTCAAAGCTGCTGAGAGCATGATCAATCAGATTAATAGGTTTTAAAATGATTGTGTTAACTATGATCAGTATTGCTGATGTGACAACAGTAGTTAATACAGTTATAGCCAGGATTAAAATATAAATAACCTGCTTCAGTTCTTGCTGAATAAAATAATCGGTGAAATAAATTTCCATAGTACCAATGTTTCTGTCATTTTTGATAATATTTTCTGTTTTGACTAAGTAAACAGGATAGGGAAGATTATCTTTCTGCTTTTTAACTTCAGTCCAGTTAACTATTTCCATTTTTTGATTCAAGATTTTACCACCCAATATTTGGCCCTGGTCTTTAATCAAAATACCGATAACAGGATCTGATTTCATTTCAACATCTATAATTGATTCTATTGTTTCCAGATGAATATCCCAGATGGGTATTTCTAAACTTTTCACCAATCTTTTACTGGTTATATTTGCCTCTCCTTTTAGTGAGTCAATCAATTGGGTACTCTCTAAAAGGTAGAGAAAAATTCCTATTCCGAAAGAAACAATAATGATGATCATGATAAAGATAAAAATAAATTTTTTTGAAATGTTATTCAAAATACTCATCCCCTAACTTTTATTATGAAACAGCTCTTATAAACACCTGGAGTAATGGTTTTTTAATTCCTCTGCTTAGATTCCAATATTTCATCCAGTTTGTTCTCTAACTGTTCTAAAGAAAAAGGTTTTTGCAAAAAACCATTAATTCCTAACGACAGTACTTTTTGTACCCGGTCATCCAATTTAAATCCAGAGATTAAAAGGACTAAGACGTCAGGATTGATTTTTTTCATTTCTAAATAGGCTTCTTTGCCGGATAATTTTGGCATTGTCATATCAAGAATAACAAATTTTATGGTTTGGTATTTTTCTTGATAAACACTGACTCCTTCTTCCCCATTGGTTGCAATAATGACTTTATAGCCTAATTCCTGCAGTATATTGCGGGTAATATTCTGCATAGCCCGATCATCATCTACCACTAAAGCTAAGCCTTCTTTTTTTTTCTTTACTCTTTTTTCTTTTTTTCTTTCAACCTTGATTTTTACTTTCTCCAACAGCGGCAGATACAAAGTAAAGGTAGTTCCCGTACCTAACTCGCTATATACATCAATAAATCCTTGATGCTGCTTGATAATACTATAAACCATGGCCAGCCCAAGGCCTGTCCCGTGCCCTTTTTCTTTTGTAGAAAAAAAAGGTTCAAAGATTTTAGTTAGGGTGTTTGCATCCATTCCAATGCCTGTATCAGAAATTCGAACTACCCAATAATCACCTTCACTGGCTTCAGGATGGGATGCACAAAAAACAGGATCAGCATGAATCCGGGTTATTTCAAGTTCTAATTTTCCTCCGATTTTTTCATCCTCACCACGCATAAAGGTCATAGCATGAGAGGAATTGACACAAAGATTTAGCAAGACTTGTTCAATTTGAGTAATATCAGCATTAATATAGGCAGGTTGCGATTGATAAATTGGTAAAATTTCAATACTTTTATCAAAAGTATTATTACATATCTTTACCACATGCTTAATAGACATATTTAAATCCAGTGGTGCCAGGGCAATCTCATTTTTACGGGAAATCGTCATCAATTGTTTTACCATATCTGTTGCCCGGATAGTAGAATCTTTAATGATATCCACATGGTTTAAAAACTGTTCAATGTCAACCTTATTTTGTTTCAGATAAAAATCCATTAAAGATACAGTTCCGACAATTCCACCTAAAACATTGTTAAAGTCATGGGCTAATCCCCCGGCTAAAGTACCAATCATCTCCATTTTTTGGGCTTGTTTTAATTGATTATCAATTTTAGTCATTTCTGTAATATCATCTATCCGAATAACCAGACCATTTAAAGATAATCCTATAAGCGGATAAATTGCGATTTTATGATATTTGGTTTTATCATTAAGAAAATGCTCTTTATCTAACTCAACCTGGCCGCCTGATATTTTTATCTCTTCCAGATATTTCTTGTATCGTTTAAAGGCCGGCAATACCTCCCAGATTGATTTACCCATTGCTTCTTGACTATAAATACCCGTTAATTCACGAGCAGCCTGATTCCACTGAGTAATAACATCCTCATCATTTAAAGTGATAATCATGGAAGGCATGGAATTAATGATACTAGACAAAAAATTTTTTAAATGATCGATTTCAGTCAATGTTAAACTCAGTTGATCATTTTTATCCTGTATCGTTGTGAAGCTGTCATTTAATCGCTTAACCATCTCTTGAAACCGGCTGGCCAATTGGCCAATCTCATCCTGACTGGCATTGAGTTTACTGACATCCGGCAGGTAGGCTTTTTTTTCTTCAATATGAAATTCATTGACAGCATGATTTAGCTTCATAATGGGTTTGATAACGATTTGTTGTAATAAAATATAAAAAATACTGATGATTAACAATGTTGCAATGAGATACTGAAAAGCTGTTCTCAGAGCAAAATTATATAATTCCTGTCTAATAAAAAAATCTGTAAAATATACTTCAACATCCCCAATATGAACATTATCAAAAATGATTTTATCTACCCGGTTAATATAAATATCCCAGCTCATTGCTTCTTCATAAGGATCATGATTGGCTATCAATAGCAAGTCTTGCTGGTTTTCTTTCAGATAACCGGCTAAAACATTGCCTAGATCATCTCTTACAACAATTGCGATAACATTTTTGGAAGTTAATTCAAATTCTATAATTTCTTTAATTTCCTGAGGAGAAATATTCCAAACTGGATATTTAAGATTTGCTCTTAAGCGGGCGGAAACAATTTTTGATTGTTGATCCAGTTCTAATAATAATTGTTTTCTTTCCTGTAAAAAAAAGTAAATTCCGCTGACCATGGTAATTGTTAACACAAACATAACCAGAACAACAACTACTTTGCTATAAATAGATTTTAACATTCTTGTATCCAATTAATGGGATAAGTATTTTTGGCATGCAGTCTATAATCAGTATAATACCAATTTAAGTCAATTGCAAGATTTGTGGAGAAGATAAAATTTTTGTTATTTTTCTGCTTTCTAGAGATTTGCACTATAATATATATATGGGAAATGAAAAACTTTTTGAAAAATTTATTCAATTATTGACTGATCAGTTTGCACAAACAAATCATTCCGATCTTCTTTTACTAGCCCAATCAATAGATCTTGCTCAGTATCCAGAAGAGTTAGTAGATATTATTCAATATGTTATGATTATTAAAACATTGACTCATTATTATCAAACCCATAAAGAACAACTTGCAACAGATAAAGTTAATTTTAAGGAATTTTTGTCTCTCTTTGATAAAATAACAGAACAGGCTTTGATAAAAACAGAAATTTGCAACATTTATAAAAAATTTTTAAACCAGATCTTTTTAAATACAGAAAGTTATAAACTATACCAGAATGACAAAGGACATTTTAAAAAAAATGTCGAAGAAGTTACTGCCCATCTTATTCTGGAAAAACACATTTTGGCATATTATTTTATAGACTATATTATTCCCGGTAGAATAACGATTTATGATATGGTTATTCAGTTCTTAACCTGCCCAATTTCAGAAAAAAAGCAAAATTATAAAGAGCTGCAGGGCTCTCTGTTTTACCATTACCTGCCAGATATGACAAAAAAACTGATTTCCTACCACTATCAAAAAATAACCGGCCAAGAACAAAAAACACAAATTGCTTTGACGATAGACAAAAAAGATAAACAAGCTCTGCTAAAAAAAGCCAGATCTTTAAATAAATCAGTCTCACAAATAATTACTGAAGCAATAAATCATTATTTAAAA
>JAKSBL010000121.1 GCA_022361115.1 Spirochaetota bacterium
CAAATTTTAATTTTCTTTTCTCTAGAATTTTGAGTTAATCATTATAAAGATTTTGCATAGTCAGGAGAATAAAATTTATCAAGATCTTTCAAAGAAAAATCGGATAAGTTGTCTTCTTCAGTAACACCTGAAGCCCTATTAATTTGATTTTCTCTTATAATAAAACCAGTTGTTACTAAAACAAAAAAAACCAATAACATAGGGATAATAAAACGTTTCATAGCTATCTCCTTTAATTGTTTTGTATTACTATTTTTGCACTTTTATCAAATCTCACAAGAGGCAATTATTAGAATTAATGATAGATACAGACCATTTATTTATATAATTGTATCCATAATAATTATTAAATAATGTGTCCTTTATGTTTTTTTTTATATGATATAATCAAGGATGGAGAATATCATGGAGAAAAAAAAGCCACTATATATCACTATAGCTGATGATATAGCAATGCAAATTGACAAAGGTATCTATAGAGTTGGGGACAAACTTCCTTCTATCCGTCAAATGAGCCAAATAAGTAAGGTAAGTATTAATACAATTAAAGAAGCCTATTTCAGACTGGAAAACAAACAATTGATATCCCCTAGACCACAATCAGGTTATTTTGTTAAGTTTAATCATTCCCATAAATACTCATATAATAAAAAATATGAAAATGATACTAATATCAAAGAAGCTATTACTACTGATTTATTTCATGAAGTACATAGGGATTATTATAATAAGGAATTTGTTCAGCTTGGCTGTACCCATCTCTATCCAGACCTTTTACCTATAAAAAAACTGAATAATATTTTATCTTCACAACTAAAACTGCATTCAGAAGAATGTGTATCTTCTACTGATTATCAAGGTGTAGAACGATTAAGAGTACAAATAGCGAAACGCTATGCCCAAATTGGCTGTTTTATTGAACCTGATGATATTTATATTACATCCGGCTGTATTGAAGCCTTAATGTTTGCTTTAATGAGTATATGCAAACAGGGTGATACTATTGCAGTTGAACATCCGGTTTTTCCTGGCAGTTTGCATATCTGGGAAAAACTAGGTTTAAACATTATTGAAGTTCCTTCAAGTTTGGATACAGGAATATGCCTAGATACTCTGGAATTTGTACTGCAAAATAATGATATAAAAGCGTGTTATGTTATCCCTAATTTCAATAATCCATTAGGTAGTTTAATGCCGGAAAACAAAAAAAAGCGGTTAGTTGATTTAGTTGAAAAATACGATATTCCCATCATTGAAGATGATGTTTTTGGAGATTTATATTTTAATCAGGAACGTCCAGGATTATTACAATGCTTTTCAAAAGAAAAAAATGTGATTTCTATCTCTTCTTTTTCAAAAACACTTGCTCCAGGATATCGGGTGGGCTGGATTGTCCCAGGCAAATATAAAAAAGAGTATGATCGTTTTAAAATTTGTATGCCCTCAACAAATATGGCATCCCAATTTGCTATTTCTGAATTTCTGGAAAATGGTGGTTTTGACCGATATTTAAGAGGATTACGTCATAAATTTATCAATAACTTAGAATTGATGATTAACGCTATTAATAAATATTTTCCTTCTGAAACTAGATTTAATTACCCTGAAGGAGGGTGCTCTATCTGGCTTGATTTACCAGAGTGGTTTGATTCGGTCAAACTTTATTTAGCAGCTAAAACATATAAAATTACCTTTATACCGGGCCCGGTTTTTACTACCACAACAAAATTCCGTAATAGTTTCCGTTTAAGTGTAACTAAGTGGTCTGAAGATGTAGAAAATGCAATTAAAATATTAGGAAATTTAATTTATAAACAAAAAAAACTGTAAGTCGCAAAGTAAGGCATACAGCTTTTTACTGGATTCTTAAAGTTTTTAATCTCCTACTGGTTTTATACCTTCATTTTCAATCATTAAGACAATGGTTTTTTCTTTTGTGATTGGCCGGTGCATGATCCCTTTCGGTACACAAATCCCCTCGTATTTCTCTAGCTCAAAATTCCCTTTTTCCGTTTCTAAAATCAAATTTCCTTCTAAGATAAAAAAGACCTCATCATCATTGTCATGTTTATGCATATGGAATTCACCTTCAAATATCCCCAATCGTAAAACAGAAGAATTCACTTTACATAAAGTCTGATTAAACCATTTGTCCTGACAGTCATTGACGATTTCCGGAACTTTTATTTTCTCTAAGTAATTATATTTGATATCCATCTGTAGTTTATATTTTTGCATGTCACTCATTATTCTCTCCTAATTGTTGAGATAATTTAACTATTTTTTGTACTGATCAAAATCAATATTCAAACCTTGATCTTTCCAAGGTTTTAACAACAAGTTTTTCGATTTCCCAGGATCCCATTGAGTATTAACAAAAGCCCCTAATTTTCTCTCAATTTCTTTCCAGGTAATATCCTTAAAAATATAACCAATACAATGATCAATATCAAATGTACCAAAATATTTCAAAAATGGAATCCATACCAGTAATCCATCTGAGTCATAATTATCCTCAGCATCTGTTTTTACTAAATTAATTGCAGGTAAATGATATTGGAGTTCAGGATCTTTTGGAAATTCATTATAATTGAGATAATACTCATTTGAATCAATAATTTGATAATCTTCCTCTAATTCTTCTATGCTACAAAATATAACCTTTTCAATTTCATTGGCAGCCGCCGAAATAGTGACTATCTTATCTTTATTTTTCTTTAAAAAATCCAGACAATCTTCTGGGATATCAAAAAAAGCCATGTTTTATCTCCTTTATCATAACGAATATAAAAAATGCTTCAGTCTTTTGACCAGCCAATAAGTCTAAAAATTTGTTTGTTATACATATCAAAATCATTTTTTAACCATTTTAGTTTAAATTATCTTTTAAAACAACATCAATTAGCAATTTTTCATAATTCTCTTTTTCTTCAATCATTGGAAAATGGGCTGAATTTTCAAAAACATGTAGTTTTATATTATTTTGGAGTTCATTATTACTACAAAAATCTTTAACAAATGAAGAAGGAATATTCATATCATATTTTCCTGCAAAAAAATAGATTGGGACTTTAATAGATTGAATTTCTTTGGTAAGATTGATTTTTATCATTTCATCCCACATAGCATTCATGGAAAATTCCATCCCTTCCATACTTAAAATTCTAAACCCTTCAGATAATGAATATTCGGGTGAGAACAGAAAACTTAACATAAGGGTGCTCACTTGTTTAAACATATTATTATGAATCGTTCCTCTATATTTGAGAATATAATTTTCTATCTCATTAAATTTTTTTGGTAAATCATAAGGTGGGGGTCCTACTTCCTTTAAAGCACTTTGTATTTTCACATCTTTATTTTTTTGTGCCTGCTCAACTACAAAATTGTATCTTATTTTTTGTTGCTCGTAGTCGTTAATTAATTGACCTACTCCAACATAAGCATTTATTTTTTCAGGATATTTATAAACAGTTTTAATTCCTACGATAGTTCCAATTGAATGTCCAACCAGAAAGACTTTATCCTGGTTCAATTTGTCTCGTATATAATCAATTAACTCATTACAATCTTCAACCAATCGACCAAATGTCATAGATGAAGCAGGTATATCCCTGTTATAGGATTTACCTGCCCCCCGTTGATCCCAATGAACTATAGTGTATTTTTTCATTAATTCAGAATCCAAACTACGTGAACTAGCCATTCCTCCCATGGGCATGCCTAATCCACCATGTAAAAAAATTAATACTGGATTGTTTTTGTCTTCGCCTCTGATCAGTATCCATTGTTTTAAATCTCCTAGTGTTATTTCCTCCAGTGTACTTATCCCATTTTGTGTTTCAATTTTAGTAGAATTCTTCAGATAAAACCGGTATGCTAATAAACTAAAAAGGGTAAGCATAGTCAGACAGGCCATAATAAAAAAAAACCATTTAATAATTCTGAAAATCTTTTTCATTTTTTCATCCCCCTCTCTTTATCAATAACTAATAATACTTTCAATCCATACTATTGAATAAATCAAGCTTTATATTTTCATTTTTTTAAAACTCAATGTGATTTATGAACGAGAAGTATCAAAATTTATAACAACATTTCCTTTTTTATGACCTTTTTCTACATATTTATGGGCATCTGCAATTTGCTCCAGATCATAGTGCCTATCGATAACCACTTTTAGTTTTCCTGCCTGAACCAGATTTTTTAAGAACAGCAGATCATTTTTCTTATCATTTATAGACCGTAAACCGGTTGCGGAAAATATTGCCTTTCTTTTTTTACTTTGGGAAGTTAATAATGTTTGAATAAATATAGAAAGAGATACAGTAGTAGTTAAATATATTCCATTTTTTGTAAGGGATTTTTTACATTTTGAATAAGAACTCTTGCCAACTGCATCAAAAATAATATCATAAGCCAGGTGACTCCTTGTGAAATCCTCTTTTGTATAATCAATGACTTGATCAGCTCCAAGGGATTGTACCAGTTCTAAATTATCCGTACTGCACACACCTATCACTTCTGCACCAAAATATTTTGCTAACTGTACTGCAAATGTACCAACACTACCAGAAGCACCATTGATCAGAACTTTTTGTCCAGCTTTTAGCTTTGCAACATCCCGCAGAAATGGTAATGCGGTAATTCCTCCATCACAGAGTGATGCGGCTTCACTAAATGATAGATCATTTGGTTTTATTACCAGTGCCTCTTTTTCTGAAAGACATGTGTATTCTGCATTTGTTCCGAAAGTAGTACCAGCCGTTCCAAAAACCAAATCTCCTTTTTTAAACAGCCTTATATTTTTTCCCATCTCCACAATCTCACCTGTAAGTACATCTCCTGGAATATATTTAGGTCTGGTAAGGCCACTAAACAATCTTGCTAAAAATGGCACTCCCCTGCGAAAGGCAATATCTACTGGTGAAACAATTGTGGCACATATTTTAATTAACACTTCGTTATCACCAGGAGTGGGTTTTGCTACATCATCGAGCTGAAGGACTTCCGGCCCTCCATATTTTGTACAAATAATAGCTTTCATAATTATTTCTCCTCTGGATTTATTTATAAATACCTGGAAAATCGTTATATTCTCTGCTCAAAGCAGTAATTTTCCATATTTAAGAGAAATCAAAACCACTTTATGATGATTCCTCTTCATAAATAAAAACTTCTTCTAGATTTGAATTAAAGACCCGGGCAATCCGAAAAGCAAGATCCAGGGATGGGGAATATTTTTGCTTTTCAATAGCTACAATAGTTTGTCGAGTAACTCCTACTTTATCAGCTAATTGCTGTTGGGTCATTTCGTCATGGTAAAAACGTAATTTTCGGATCTGATTTTTGATTCTATTTGTTCCCATATCAAAAACCTCTTTTATAAAACATAAACTGGACAATATCATTTATTATTGATGCTATTAATCCTGAACAAATAAATAAAATGAACATAATATAAGGCGGAAGTCCTATTGCCTGGGAGGCTATTGCTAATAAAAATCCAATAATAAAAACCCAAAAGGATATTCTTGTAGCTTTAAGCTCAATTAACTGATCGCGTTCATCGGCAAAAGAAGGTTCCTTCTCATTTGTAGAAATCTTATTAATGATAGTAAATATAGCCTTCTCTTTAAATCATCATTTAAATACAAAAGCATTAAAA
>JAKSBL010000299.1 GCA_022361115.1 Spirochaetota bacterium
AATATGAAAAAAAATTATCAGTTAAAAAGTGATTTGGGACTTTAAAAAAAATAAAAAAATCTTTAATATTTGTCTCTTAATTGTAGTAATATATCTCTACAATGTATATATATATCAATGAAATACAGTTATTTCATTGCCTTTTATGAAGCTTTTATGATTATTTTTTTACTTTGATATAGTTTCTTAGTCATCTTCCAGAAAATTTATAAAAAATTCCAACTCCTTATAAATCAATAAAAACAGCAATTGATTTACTTCAATATCAGTTTTAAACTTATATTCCAATTTCCATGAATCATTTGATAGACCGATAAATTCTAGATTATTGAAATTTAGCTCATAATAACGTTTTGTTTTTCCCCAATTATAGTATTCAATACCGGTTAAATGAGTATCTTTAAACCTGACATTGTAATCAGTTTTAAAAGCTTTTGAAACAATAGTCCCGGTTACTTCAAATCCATCATACATCATATCAAAAGAATCCTCAAAACTTATGTCCTTTTTTAATCTAACTGCTTTTCTTGTAATTTTTCCAGTTAATAAGTTACCATTTGGAAATATATATTCAATATTAAACTGAAATAAATTATACTGACTATCAAAAGTTTTATTAATTCTTATCTCACCATCAATTTCTTCATTACCAACTATCATTTTTGATTTTAAATTCCCGTTTACTGAATTTCCCTGTTTCACTGCATATGGTTTACTATTTATTATTATTTTGATGTCATTATAAGCAATATGAAGATTTGAATAATTTTCTCTTAGTCCAGTTAAATTAAAATTGGTAAGATCCTTAATTTTAGAAATAGTAATTTCTTTCTTTATCATCTCTATAATTTTATCGCTCTTTTTTTCCTTGGCATAATCCAGTATGGATAAATTATTATACAATTTCCTTTCGTAATTTATTTTCTCATTCATAAAATTTTTAAAGACATTTTTATTATTGTTATCTATGGCATAAAATACAGCTGGTTTTCCTTCCTTATCAGCTATATTTAAATCCGCTCCGTATTTGATCAACAATTTAACAATTTCATTTTGGTTATTAATGATTGCAATTATTATTAAAGGTAATCCGTTTTGATCGAGCTTGTTCGGATCCCCATTTTTTTTTAGATATTTCTTAACTTTTGATGATTTACCTTCAATAATTCCCCCAATAGCATCCGAAAATTTATCCTTTGAAAAAAGATAAAAAAATTGGGAAATGATTATTAACACAAATACGAGTTTTTTTAACATCTTGACTCCTAATAAATTCATATTTACAAGCTTTATTAATATTGTTAACGTTTTAACTATACCACTTTCAATTTATCATGACTATCACATTTGCCTAAATAAATTAATACAGATCTTTTGTAAAACAATTATCTGTAAACTATTTTTCAAAACAAATTACAATTTCATTCAATCGAAAAATATCCTAACAAACTGTAAGTTGTGTATAATACATTGTAAAAAAGGGACTTATTCAAGTTTGCTAAATAACATTGTGATTGTATTCAGATTTTCACATACTGAATCACAAAAATTTTTGAAGTAAGGGCGAAACAGCTTCGATATAGTAAAAACAAATAGAACAATATAAGGCTTTTTACCTCAAAGATATTAAGTAGCTAATCCATGGATTGGTTAATAAACGAAGCTTGAGTATAATACAGATAGTCAATTTACACACTTTTTGAAACAGAGATCTACCCACTAAATTGTCTTAATGCACTTTCTAAACTATCAACAAATATGACTTGGCCGGTTTTATTGCTTTCATAAATGAAATCTTTTAAACTTTTACTGGAATAAATAGAAAAATCACCAATAATAGCCAATCGAATTTGA
>JAKSBL010000525.1 GCA_022361115.1 Spirochaetota bacterium
ATTAAATCTAAACAGGTTAGATATCTTTCATCTGGTGAAATACCAGTTTTGCATGAGCTGCTATCAACGGATAAGGTAAAAGCAGTTGCATGGACATCATTTCTTAAAGATGGCATCAAAGGAAAGCCTTTTTCCTTTAGAAGTTTTTCAGAAAGAGCTGCACATAGGAGGCCCTTTGCTTCATTGATCATAAAAGTAATTTTTTCAGGAGTGATCTTCTCGATAGAAAAAATTAAGTCTGCTTCATTTTCTCTGGATTTTCCATCAAAAACGACTACTCCAAAACCTTGTGAAAACAATTGGATTAAATGGGATATTTCCGGCATTTTTTTCTCCTGTTTATTAATTTGTTAATGCTTTACTTAGTATTGTTTTATAGTAATTTTGACACAATCACCTGATTCATTAAATATCTGGCAACTAAATCAGCTTCAATATGTACCTGTTCCCCAGTATTTTTATATTGTAAAGTGGTTGATCTTAGAGTTTGAGGGATAACTGTGACCTTAAAGCTAGATGTCAGTACTTCACAAATAGTAAGCGAAATACCATCGAGGGTGATGGATCCCTTATCAACAATGAAAGGTTTAATCTTTGGCGGATAGAGTAATTCAAAGAGATAAGCATCTCTTTTTTTTATTCTACTAATTATTTTTGCTAATCCATCTACATGGCCACTAACCAGATGCCCTCCTAAGCGAGAATTTAAGGTGGCAGCTCTTTCCAGGTTGATTTTTTGTCCTGCTTTAAGAAAATTTGTTTGAAATTGAGTGATTTTTTGAGTGGTTGGTGAAACATGAAATGAAACATGATTATCTTTTATTGAAGTAACGGTGAGACAAACACCATTTACAGCCACAGAATCACCAATTTTAAGATCAGACAGGATCTCTTTTGCTTCAATACAGATATCCTGTCTGTCAAATCTTTTAAAGATTCCCATTTCTTCTATAATTCCAGTAAACACTTTTCCCCCTCAGGTACACAAACAACCAGAAAATTGTTTTCCAGTTTTTCTGTTTTATGAATGTGAAATTCTTTTAATTTAGATATACTCTGGATTCCTGAAACTTGACTGACTGATATCCCATCATTACCAAGAAATGCTGGTTTATAAAAAAGATAAAGGCAATTGACTAGATGTTTTTCTAAAAACCAGGTATAAAGCCAGCTACCGCCTTCTACTAAAATGGAATCAATTTCTTTCTCCAAACAGAAATCCAGGAAATCTTGAGGGTTCTGGGTAAGAGATGGATCAATTGTGTAGATTTTCCCTGTATGAGAAGCAAAATTAGTTTGATTCCCTTGATAAAAGCTGGTTTTTGTAAATATTAGTTTATCAACTGGTTTGTTTTGGAACCCGGGATAACGGCAATTCAGGTGAGGTTGATCAATGTTAACGGTTTTTTTGCCAATAGCAATTGCCTTTATTCTGGATCTTAAAAAATGAACTCTTTCTCTGGATAAATCATTGGAGATCCATTTGGATTCTCTATTCCTTGTTGCAATTTTTCCATCCAATGTACAGGCTGCTTTTAAAATGATATAAGGTCGGCTTTTTTTCTTATAGTAAAAATAAATGCTATTTAATTGGTCTGCTTCCTCTTTTAATACTTCAGTGATCACTGAAATTCCTTTTTGACGTAAGATTTGGGTACTCTTGTTTTTTACCCGGTTATCTTCATCATAGGAGGCAATGACAACTGTTTTTATTCCTGCTTTGATGATTGCTGCTGTACAGGGAGGTGTTTTACCGAAATGACAGCAAGGTTCGAGAGTAACATAAAGGGTTGAACCGCTAAGCTGTGCTTTATTTGCCTTCTGAATAGCCATAACTTCGGCATGTTCCTGGCCCCAGGCCTGGTGATACCCTCTGGCTAGAATTTTATCATTTTTGACTAGCACAGCACCAACCATAGGATTGGGAGAGGTAAATCCCCAGCCTTTTTTAGCTTCTTCAAGAGCAATTGACATATAGTAGTGATGGTGATTAATCAAAAAAATCCCCTTTTGATGAGGGGACAGAACAGGACAAATGAATCATTAATTTGTCTCTTCACCTTCTCACATCCTGACTATACAGTCGGCATCGGAATTTCACCGATTCCTGCTCAATCCTTAGAGTTTTGTCTGAAGGATCGGGCTCGCGGGCTATAACCGCCGGTAAGGAATTTCACCTGTCCCCGAAGGATAAGATACGATAACATATTGCTGATTGCCTGTAAAGGGGATTTTTAAAGAAACAATACAACTTATTTTAAAGCTTTTAACAAGCTTTCTGCTTCTTCAGCTGTAATTTTGCCCTCTTTTAACATTTTGATAATTTCCAGTTTTGCTGAACTATCTGCGGCTGGAGGAGGTGCAGTAGTTTGCGGAGTTTTATCTTCCTTCTTCAAAGTGGAAAAAAGGCTTTTTCCTAATTTACCTAATTCTTTTCCAAATCCTTTGATGGAATTTTTTATTTTTTCTTTATCAATCTTTTCTAATTCTTTGTCCAGTGAAGCAAAGAGGGAACTAATATCAGTAGTAATTTGATCCTGGTCTTCTTTTTTCGCTAAAATAACTTTGCCGTTTAAGGCTTTGATTAATATTTTACTTCCCCCATTTTGAAAAGGGAAATTCGTGATTTGGGCATCTCTTACTGGTTCACTGACGTTATTTAAATAATTTTCTGCTTTAGAACTATAAACATCCAGGTTACAGTTTGCTTTTTTGGCCAGAAACAAGTAAACCGATCCATATTGATTATTGATTTCCAGAGGTGTATCGATTTTTTCAATTTCCAGGTTAATCTTACCATTTTTAAGGGTCATAAAGCCGCCATTTAGAAAGAGTTCCCGGGCTCTGATATTGCCATTATTAATTTCCAGATTAATTTGGCCTGAAAAATGTTGTAAATCAAGATTGCCATTGATTTTATTAATAGATAAACTGCCTGAAAAACTATCTACATGAATGTCGCCATTGGTATGCACAATTTCCAGTTGACCTTTTCCGCCCGCAACAGCAAGATCCCCGGTTCCCAGAGTGATCCTGGTCTCTCCAGTCTGATAGGGCAAATAAATTTCGATCCGTGGCTCCAGTATGTCTATGTGAGAAAAGCTGAAGCTTTGTTCCTCCTGTACATTTAATTCTGGTTCAGTGCTTCCCATTTCAGTGTAGTGTACCATTACCCGGGGATTTTCATCATAAAAAACCTGTACCTTACCTAAGGAAATATCAAAAGCAACTGGCTTTTCCGGATTGATGGTGAGAGGGAAAGATTTTGATTTCATAATATCATCCTTTGTTTTGATATTGTTGACTTAATTGAACAGCTATCTCAGCTCCAATTTTAACATTATTAAATACGAGTTTAATATTAGAGTCTAAACTATCACCCTTAGTTAGCTCAGCAATTTTTGCTAATAAGAAAGGGGTAGTCTCTTTACCTTTAATTCCTTTTTGATCCATTTCTGTTATCGCTTCACTAATTGCATTTTTTATCAGCATTGGATTGGCTTCATCTTCTTTTGGAATGGGATTGGCAATAACTGCACCGCCTTGTAAACCCAGATCCCATTTAGTTTTTAATAATTCGGCTATTTCAGCAGCGCTATCCATCTGGTAATCTACCTTAAAACCGCTTTCTCTCGTATAAAAAGCTGGCATTTGATTGGTTTGGTAACCTAAAACCGGAACTCCTCTGGTTTCCAGATATTCTAAGGTTAGACCAATGTCCAGAATTGATTTTGCTCCGGCACAGATTACAGCAACATTGGTCTTCGTCAGTTCTTCTAAATCAGCTGAGATATCAAAAGATTTTTCTGCGCCTCGATGTACTCCACCAATACCGCCAGTTGCAAAAATCTTTATTCCGGCTAATCCAGCTAAAATCATGGTTGAGGCAACAGTTGTTGCTCCTGGGATTTTCCGATTTAGAATAATAGGAATATCTCGACGGCTGCATTTTGCTACATCTTCCCCTTTTTTTCCAAGGAAATCGATTTCTTCTTCCGTAAGGCCAATTTTTAAATAACCATCAATAATAGCAATGGTGGCTGGTTCAGCTCCATGATCTTTAGCAATTTTTTCAACCTTTAAGGCTGTTTCCACATTTTGAGGATAAGGCATACCGTGACTAATGATTGTTGATTCTAAAGCCAGGACAGCTTTTCCTTTGTTCAGTGCTGCTGCAACAGCTGGCTTGATTTTCAGGTAATTTTTAAGCATTTTTGTATTCCTCCATGTATTTTGTAATATTAGAATGAGATAAATTGGGATTACAGGATTTGGGGTGTTTGAGGGTTAAGGCCGCTGCTCCCAGGGCAAAAGAAATACTGGATTCTACAGCCAAATTATTTACATCTGCATATACAAAGGCTGCTGTAACAGAATCCCCGGCACCTGTGACATTGACAATATCAACTGGTGGTGCAGTCATATGATGAGATTGATCCTGGGAATAGAAGTAAATTCCATTTTTTCCCCAACAGATAATAACTTTTTTAATACCCATGTCGAGCAGTTTTTTTCCTGCCTGGTCCATATCCTGATCATTTTTAATTTTTGTATTGGTCAGAAATTCTGCTTCTAATCGATTTGGCCTTAAACAATCAATGTGTTGAAAATGTTTGATATATTTCTGGGATTTTGGAATAGAAACTGTATCTACATAGATTTTTTTATCTGAAAAATG
Source organism: Spirochaetota bacterium (assembly GCA_022361115.1). GTDB lineage: Bacteria > Spirochaetota > GWE2-31-10 > GWE2-31-10 > GWE2-31-10 > JAKSBL01. Next base: position 4,679 of record JAKSBL010000525.1, read on the forward strand.
ATCAAAAATATAGTCAATTGCATTTTGAGAAAGATTAGCATCCAGAACGAGATAATCCCCATTATTGATGACATCAAATTTTTTTTCTAAAAAGGGGATATTAATATTTTTCAATAGAGCCATATCATTTATAGCAGCTATCATGTCTCCCTGGCCATCTAGTATAGATAAATAGGTGGAAGTCGGTTTCCCGTTTATTTGTTCAATATCTTTTACATCAACTCCTGCCTGACGGGTAATCATTTTAAGGGTTTTTCCATTCGCATCATTACCTACGACAGAGATTAAGCAAACATCGACTTCTAAACGTCCTAAATTTTCGGCAATATTGCGGGCAACTCCGCCACAGGATTGAGAAACTTGACCAGGATTGGAGTCTCTTAAGGTGAAACTATCGTCTGGGAAGCCCTGAACATCCATGTTTGAGCCACCAATAACGATAACTTTTTTATCTTCCATAAATTTACCTTTAGTCTATGCTATTTATTTTAATCATCTTCTAGGAAATAATTATGTAGATCAACTTCTTCCTGGGTTAAAATTTCATAAACTTCTGCTGCTGATCTTGCATCTATGATCTGATTTCTTAATTGAGGATTGGAACCAAACATCCTGGCTACAGTTGCCAGAACTTCCAGATGTTTATCATAATGATTTTTAGGTGTAACAATGAGAATAACAATCTTAACTGGTTTATCGTCAGGAGAATTGAAATCAACTCCATTTTTACAAATTCCTATCACTCCTAAAATATTATCTTCCATTTCCATAGTACCATGAGGAATGGCTAACTCTTCGCCAACACCAGTTGAGATTTGTTTTTCCCTTTCAAGAACCGTATCTAAGATATCTTGTCTTCTTTCACTACCCAGGTGGTGAGTTTTGACTAAAAAATCGGTTAATTGTTCAATCATTTCCCATTTATCTGTTGTACATAAATCGACTTTAATAAACTCTTATAAAATGAATTCAATCAACCTCAGACGGTCTTTATTGGCTTCTCCACTTCTGGTTATACCGATATTGGTGAGTAAGGGGCCAATGCTTTCATAAAATAAAACTGCTGATAAGACAACTGTTGAGATTAAGTTAAAATGTTCTGCAAAAATTGATTCTTTTTGTAATAATAATACCAGGCCGACCGACATCCCAGCCTGGGGTAATAGAGAGATACCAAGATTGCGAGTAATGGCTCTGGGAAATTTCCCAATCCAGCCAATTAGAGTAGGGGCCATGATTTTACCAACTCCTCTTGCTAAAATATAACAGATGCCAGCTATTCCAGCTATTTTCAGGGAACTGAAATCGAGATGAGCACCAGCAATGGTAAAAAAACAGGCAAAGATGATGTATTCCATGATTTCTAATGAATCAATAATATTCATTTTTTTAGGTGCAAAATTACCAATAACTATTCCCAGTACCAAGTCCGGCAGCAGTGGTGATAATCCTAAGTAAAGATCTAAGCCTCTGATGAGCAAAATGGCAAAAAGGCTAATTGCAAAAAAGTTAGAGTGGAGTTTAATTTTGCGGGTCACAAAAATAAAAGCAAAACCAATGACTGCACCTAAAAGTGCCCCTGAAAATAATTTAATAAAAGGGAGGAATAATAGAGGGAGTACCTTAGCTGAACTAGCTTGAAGATAATTTATTGATATTGTATGTGCTATTTCAAACAGGACAATACAAAAAACATTATTTATAGCTACTTCTGAGACTAATGTTTTTATGAATATCCCTTTTCCCCTTTTTTCTTTAATCAGGTGGATAATGGTACCTGATGCGGTTTCTAAGGCAATTGTAGAAAGAATGAGACAAACAGGTAAAGATAGATTTAAAATAAATTTTAGGGGGAGAAACACACATATCGGCACCAGGATGATCTCAGAGAGTATAATTACACTCAATCTACGCCAGGAATTATGGAGTTTTCGGTAGTTTAAGTGACTACCAATGGTCACTGCAATTAATCCTAAGGCAAAATCAGTAATAGGTTCAAAATGATGAATCACTTCTACTGAGAGAATTTTTAACACATAGGGTCCTAGAATAATCCCTGCCAGGATTTGGCCGGTAACACCTGGTAGTTTCAGTTTGTAAACTAATTTTCCTAAAACTGTCCCGCTAATTAAAATGATACTGAGTATTAATAGAGGATTATCTGCTAAATGGAATTCCATGGTTGATAGTATACAATAAAAGTTGAAAAAATGGTTTTATTTTTATAAAATATTAGCAAGCAATACGGATGTTTTGATGAAATTTCACACTTAATTTCAAATACAAAGATGAATGTAATTATTAATTGAGAATAAATTTATTAATTTAAGATTGATATTACCGAACTTTAAAAAAGTGTTATCCACAATACTTTCTCAGAAAAATAAAGTTATCAATGGGGCTTAATATGGAAAATCAACTGGAAAAATCTCAACAATTGTTGGAAATAATGAAACAGAGACATAGTTGTCGACAATTTAGTCAAGATAAAGTAGATAAACAGCTTATTATCAATTGTATAAAAATTGCAGCTTCTGCTCCTAGCGGTGCAAATATGCAGCCCTGGACTTTTGTCTTAGTAGAAAATGATCAAACAAAAAAAAAGATTAGAAAAAAGGCAGAAGAGATTGAAAAAGATTTTTACCAAAATAAAATATCAACTGAGTGGCAGGGAAAACTAGATATTTTAAAAACCACTTACTCTAAACCTTTTCTACAGGAAGCTCCTTTTTTAATTTGTGTATTTATGCAAAAATATGGTTATGATTCTTCTGGTGAAATTCAGAAACATTATTATACTGTTGAGTCATCCTCAATTGCGGTTGGTTTTTTAATCTCAGCACTTCACCAGACTGGGTTATCCACATTAACCTATACCCCTTCGCCTTCTGGCTTTATGAATCAAATATTAAACCGTCCGGAAAATGAAAGGCTTCTGATGATTTTGCCAGTAGGAATTTGTTCAGAAGAGTATGAAAAACCTGCAATAACCAAAAAAACATTGAAGCAGTATTTATTAGATATTTAATACAGGAAATATTATTGCCTATTATGAAATGATAAATTAAGGTTAATCCGTGAAAAAAAGCAATTTGCAAAAGTTTATTAAGTTAGAAGCTTTATCTTTTATTAGTTCTGCAATCATTATTATATTTTTTATTATATTAAATTTTGCGGGAAATCATCAAAACATTAATCATGACTCAATTAAAAACATATCTGAAGAAAAATGTGAAATGAATCCTGGATTGATGAAAAAACTGCCTTTTGCTGGAATTTTGCATGATTTAGCGGGAGAGTTTCCGCAACGCCCCTTTTTAATTAAGAATAATTTGATTTTACTGCAACTCAGTGGAGTCTCTGAGCTGAGTTTTGTCTACATGGTAACCAAATATTTTTTTTTAATTCTTTTAATAACGGCTTTAGCAGAAATTATTGGAGTCCCATTAATATTTGGGTTTATCTATCTGCAGGAAAAAAAGCCACCCAAACCTAAAAATAAAAAGTTTTATTTCATTGCGCTTTTCTTAATCATTTATTTTTTTTATGTTTTGGAATTAATTTTTTGGTTTCCCTGTCATCCCATTCTATTGTTGATTAATTTATTATTGATAAGAAAATATATCGTTTATGAAAAAAGAAATAAACTTCAATCTACATCAATGGTGCAGATAAGCGACAAATAGCATTTCTTAGCTTTATTGTTAAGCTGGTATTTAAAACACTGTCTAAAGTCACTTCTCTGCAATCCTTTAAATCTTCTAAAAATTGCTCTCTTAATCCTTGACAAACTACAGGATCATAAAAGATGGTATTGATTTCATAATTTAAATGAAAACTACGGGCATCCATATTACCAGAGCCAATGGAGGCAACCAAATCATCTGCAACTACCACTTTACTATGGAGAAACCCTTTTTGGTAAAGGTAAATTTTAACTCCTGCTCTGAGTAACTCTTCGAAATAAGTTTGGGCCGCCCAAAAGGGAATTCGTTTATCTGGTATACCAGTCATCATTAATTCAACAGAAACCCCGCTTAATGCTGTGGTTTCTAATGTTCTCATCATACTTTTTCCAGGTACAAAATAGGGGCTTTGGATGAGAACACTTTTATTGGCATTGGTGATCATGGTAAAGTACACATTTTCAATAGCATCAAATTGTGAATCAGGGCCACTCACTGCAAGTTGGATTTTTAAATCATGGCCTTCAATGCTAAAATCTGGGAAAAAATGATCATCAATAAGGAGTGGATTACCACTATTAAACCAGTCAGTAAGAAAAATTGCCTGTAGCATATAAACCACATTTCCTTTTAAACGGATATGAGTATCTCTCCAGTATTTTATATGATCTATCCCATGGATATATTCAGATCCAATATTCATGCCACCGGTATAACCGATTATACCATCGATGACTACGACTTTCCTATGATTACGGTAATTGATTTTTAAACGGGCCACAGCTAAAGGATCAAGAAAGTACTTAAACTCTACACCAGCAGCTTTCAATTCTCTACGGTATTGAAAGGATATTTTACGAAATGAACCTACCCCATCAAAAATTAACTTTACTTTTACTCCAGCCAAAGATTTTTGGATAAGAATCTCTTTAATCTGTTCGCCTACTTCATCAGATCTCCAGATATAGTATTCCATATGAATGGAATGACTGGCACTTGCTAAATCTTTTAAAAGCTGGGAGAAAAGGTTTTTACCATGATGATAGACTTCTAAATCATTATTAAAGGTGAGAATCGAATTACTGCTGTTTAAGAGCATTCGAATAATTTTTAATTGGTCATTTAAACCTTCATTCGTTTTCTGGGCAAGGAGCATGTCCAGATAGACTTGTTGTTTTTCAATAATGGATTTCAAATATTTACCAAAAGTTTCTTCTGGTACCTGATTGATTAGCCGGTGCTTTTTCCAATTAATACCAAAGAGGAGAAACAATAATAATCCAAAACCTGGGAGAAGGTAAATAACCAATATCCAGGAGATAGCTGTTTCTGGAGATCTTAAATTTAATAAAGCATAAATGACTACTAAAATCCCAAAAATTATATTAAGAATATAGAGAAATGTAATAAATCCGAAGTCATTCACACCAAATGTCCTAAAATAGTCTCCTATTTAAATTATATCGTAAAAATTTGTATTATACATTAATTTGACTTAACTTTAAGAAAGTACTATTCTTTTTATAAAATTAGAGTGCAGTTTTTACTCTATGCTCGATATAACTTGTATTTGCTGTTTTGCTTTGAACAAACAAAAGCAAATCTAAGAAGTCATTCCTGCTTCTTTACGCAAGGATATTTTATTTTATGGCTCTTTTTATTGAATTAGTGGATTATTTTTTTAATCATTCAGAAATATTTCCTCTTACCAATCAGAGTAAACTGGTCATTTTTAGTGATCTTCATATTGGAAACGGGAAGAAAGCTGATGATTTCAAAGAAAACAGTGATTTGTTTTTGTATATTTTGGATCAATATTATTTTAAAAAAGATTTTTCTCTTTATTTAAATGGGGACATTGAGGAGCTGCAAAAGTTTCATCTGGATTCGATTTTAAAATACTGGAAAGAATTATATTTGATCTTTGATCGTTTTCACGCACAACAAAAATTATTTAAATTAGTTGGCAATCATGATGATAAACTCTGGTTACAGCACAAACGGTATCCTTTGTATCATTCATTAAAGCTTTGTTATCGGGATATGATCCTCTTTATTTTTCATGGCCATCAATTATCTCAAAAATATTATAAATACAGTAAATTATTGGATTTTGTACTGCGTTATGGAGCTCAACCTTTAGGGATAAAAAATTACTCGGTTGCTCACAATAGCAGCAAGCAATTTAAAATCGAAAAATTGGCTTATCAATATTCGGTAAATAAAAAAATTATTTCGATCATTGGCCATACACACCGGCCATTATTTGAATCGTTAAGTAAAGCAGAAACTCTTGGTTATCAAATTGAACATTGGGTACGTCATTTTCATGATTATGATGAAAAAAC
>JAKSBL010000712.1 GCA_022361115.1 Spirochaetota bacterium
CTTGCTGCAACCTTTTTTCCAAATACTGTTTTTCCTGCATGGTCTGTTTTATATCGGTAATATCCCGTATTATAATGGTGAAATTGGGCAAACCATGAGATTTATAGGCACTGATTTCTAATATCTTACTACGATAACCCATTTCAAAAGGTGGTAAATGTTTATTATTCAGCAATAGTTTTAATAATTTCTGCAATTCAACCATCTTTAATTGATCTAAATATTTTTCTGCTAAACTGTTAATCTGATTTCCAATAATATCTTCTTTTGGTATTTCAAAAATTTCAGTTAACTGTTGATTGATATCTAAAACAGTACCTGTTTGATCAATATAAATAACTCCTACACCAACACTCTCAAAAATAGAGAGGAGTTTGTGATTAGAATTTTTCAGATTTTCCTGCATTCTCATGATTTCGGTTAAATCATCATATAAGGCAACAATTTCTCCAGAAGGAAGTTTATAAACATAATTTTGACGCCAGCCTTGTATCCGGCTATCCTGATAATACTTCACTGGCAGTTCTCTGGGAATTCCTGTTTTATAGACATATTGAAAGATTTCAAATAAACCAAAGTCAACTATTCCAGGAAAGACTTGTAAAACAGATTGGCCAATAATGGATTCCCGACTTAATTGTTCAATATTTTCTACTGCTAAGTTGATATCTTTAAAAATAAAATCAGTGCCATCATTAATGGCTTCAAAAACTGCTACTCCGCTTTTTATTCCATTAAAGAGATCCCGATACCGAATTTCACTATGCTGAAATTCTTTCTCCATTTTTTTTTGTTCAGTAATATCTGTTATACTAGCGCGAATCCAGTTTTTGTTGTCCACAGGAATACGGGAAAGATTGAGACGAGTGTAAACTTTTTCACCATTTTTTTTTACAAAAATCCATTCCGAATTAACATTTTCACCAGCTAAAACTTGTTTCTGGTATTGAAGACATAAAGAGAAACTATCCTCACCAGATTTTTGATAAGAGGCACAAAGATTTATCCAGTTTAATCCTAATAACTCATCTAGTTCATAACCTAAAATTTCCTGAATGGTTTGATTGGCCTCAATAATTTCTTTTTTATCTATATCACAAATCAAAATTCCATCAGAGGCAAATTCAAAAAAAGTCTTAAATTTTGCCTCACTGGCATTTAAACGGCTCTCAAATTGAAATTTATAGAGGGCCATTTCCACACTACTCTTTAATTGCTCGACTTCAAAGGGCTTTACAATATACCCATAAGGTTGTGTTTCTCCAGCTCTTTTTAAAGTTTCATTGTCACTATAGGCGGTCAAATAAATAACAGGAATTTTATAGAATTGATTGATTCTTTCGGCTAAATCAATTCCGTTTAATTCACCCTTAATGTTGATATCAATAATTGCTAATTGATACCGGTTTTCAGCTAGATTGTGCAAAGCATCTTGGGCATTATTAAATATTTCAATTTTTCCATAACCCTGCTTTTCCAAAAACTGACGAATATTCATAGCAACGATGATTTCATCTTCTATAACAAGGATATTTAGGTGATTTTTTTCTATATCAATAAAATCAACAATTTCTTCTAATTCGAGCATATATCCCTTTTTCAACTTTCAATTACTAAAATATTTATAAATATTACAACTTCAAAGAAAAAAAATAACATATTGTAATTATAAGAAAGAAAGAAAAAAATAACAATAACTATTTATGAAAAATTGATTTCAACAAAAATGTAAATATAAAATTTCTTACAAAAAAATCCAAACCTTGATAATTTTCTTTGACAAAAAATTATTTTCATGATAGATTTGAGTTACTACATAAGTAGTAATTACAGTGTTGCTTAAGGAAAAAACATGTGTGCTAGAAAAGTGGTTGTCGCCCTTGGGGGAAATGCTCTAGAAGAAAAAGGATTGCCACCCACAGCTGAGTCGCAATTAAAAATTGTAAAAAAAACCGCTGAACTCATTGCTGATATTAGTTGTCAGGATTATGAGCTGGCTATTGTTCATGGTAATGGCCCGCAAGTTGGCCGAATTGTTTTAGCCAGTGAAACATCTGCGAATATCTTAAAAGAAACGCCATTAATGCCATTTGATGTTTGTGGAGCCATGAGCCAGGGATATATTGGTTATCATATACAACAAGCTTTAAAAGATGCTTTACGCCATAGAAATCGTGATGTTCCAGTAACAACAATTGTCACTCAGGTTGTTGTTGATCAAAATGATCCTGCTTTTTCAAAACCAACTAAACCTATTGGATCTTTTTATTCTGAAGAAGAAGCAAAAAAACTGGAAGCTGAAAAAGGTTATCAAATGCGGGAAGATTCTGGACGTGGCTGGAGACGTATTGTTCCTTCGCCTATTCCACAGAAAATTGTTGAATTATCAGCTATAAAAACCCTATGGGACTCTACTATTGTAATCACATGTGGAGGCGGCGGTGTTCCGGTAATCGAACATTTAGATGGAACACTAGAAGGTGTGGCAGCAGTTATTGATAAAGATTTAGCAGCAGAAAAATTAGCAGTTGATATTGAAGCTGATGTTTTGTTAATCCTAACAGCTGTAGATAAAGTTTCTATTAACTTTAATAAACCAAACCAAAAGGATTTATCCCATTTAACAGTTAAAGAGGCTATCGGGTATATTGAGGAAGGTCAATTTGCACCAGGCAGTATGCGACCCAAAGTTATGGCTGCAATCAAATTTGCCCGTACCTTTCCAGGGAAAAAAGCTATTATTACCTCTTTATATAAAGCTGCAGCTGCATTACAAGGTAAAGAGGGCACAACCATAACTATGGCTTAATTATTTTTGCGCCTTAATAGTTAATATAAATCCATTAAAACACAGGTTACTATAACTGCCATTAATTTTGTAACC
>JAKSBL010000047.1 GCA_022361115.1 Spirochaetota bacterium
AATATTTTTCCTATTTAAAAGAAGCTAGTCATATCACGATACCAGAAAAAAATATCAAAGGTTGGAGTACCTGGTACTATTATTATAATAAAATATCTCCTGAAATTATTTATAAAAACTTAGAGACTTTTAAAAATAAAAAGATCCATTTTGATTTTATTCAAATAGATGATGGTTACGAAACAGCTGTTGGCGATTGGTTATCATTAAAACCAAATTTTCAAGGGAGAATGAAAGAGTTATCTGATGCTATTCGTGAAGCTGGATTTAAACCTGGAATTTGGATTGCTCCCTTTATAACTGCTATCCGTTCTGAGTTAGCTAAAAACCGGCCAGATTTTTTACTCCGTACTGAGTATGGGAAACCTATTATTGCAGGTTGGAGCCCAGATTGGCATGGCAAGTTTTTTTATGCATTAGATTTAACTAATCCAAGAGTAGAAGAGTATGTTTATAATGTTGTTAAAACTATAGTACATGACTGGGGATATGAGTATCTTAAACTAGATTTCCTTTATGGTGGTTGTATGCGAGGAGGTAACCATATAAAATCTTATTTATCCCGTACTGAAGTATTGAAACATGGAATGTCTATTATTCGAGAAGCTGCTGGAAAAGATGTAGTTTTTACTGGTTGTGGTATGCCAATCTCAACTGGTATTGGTAATATTAATGCCATGCGGGTAGGGCCGGATACAGCCCCTTTATGGAAAAAAATGGTTGGTAATTTTTTACAGACCGGTGCTATGCTTGGAGCAAGGAATTCTATTAGAAATTTTGTTGTAAGAAGTTTTTTTCATAAAAAATTATGGTTAAATGATCCGGATTGTTTAATGATTCGTAAGTCAGATACACGGCTTTCTGAAGAAGAAAGGATGACACAAATCAATGCCATTATTTTATCTGGCGGTATGCTCATGTTCAGTGATGATTTTTCTACTTTATCTGAAGATATTCTTCAAGAAGTAGATAAAATTATTCAACTTAATGAGATTTGTTTTACAGGTGAAGCATTACCATTAGATGTAATGGTAAATGAAATTCCTCAAATTTATTACAATACAGCTGGTTATATTGGTGTTTTTAATTATAAAAGTAAAAAAAGAGATATTGAAGTCAATTTGGAACAATATAGTTTTTTTATTGATCCAATTGAACGATTAAAAGAAGTTTGGATTGGCATGGAAATTGAATTAAAAGGGAAATACCACTTTACCATAAATAATCTAAAACCCCATGCATCCTGTTTGTTTAAAATGGATTTTTTAAAAAAATGAGAGGGTATAAATAGGTAAAGATTGTTCTGAGCAATACAACACTTCTTACCTTTTTGCAAAACACCATAGAGGATTTCACAATTTTGCAGAGGTTCCTTTATAACTATGGTTTATAGTTAATTTTTTTGAGAATATTTTCTAGTTTATTAATATCCGCTCTTCTGAGTTTTTCTTTTATTTTATATTGTTGATCAAATTCATCTTTGTTATAAAGATTCATAACATATTTTTGGTCCTTTTCATTGGGTATCTTATTAATGATATTTGATTCAAATTTATCAATACTAATTTCAATAGGTGCCAGTTCTTTAACACTTTGTTTTTTTCTAAATAGTGATACTTTCTTTTTTTCTGGTACAGTATGTTCAGTTACAATCTTTTCAGGACTATCAATGATTAGATCCGTTTCACTTTGTCTCTTTTTTTTCTTGATTTTCTTTGGTTTTTTCTTGCGCTCTTTCAGTGCTTTTTTTTCAGCTTTGATTCTAGCTTTTTCTTCTTGACTCTTAAAACCGGAATCATAAATAGTTTCGATTTCAGATTCTTCATCACGGAAATCAATAATTAATTGACGCATCCCTTTGGTTTCATTGGATAATTGATTTCTAATTTGTGCCAGATCTTCGATCGATCTAGAAGTTTTTCGAGATTCATCTGTAAAAGTATTCATATTGATAAGTAGTTTATTACTACATTTATCTTCTTCCTTCATTAAACTTCCTATATTTTCTACCATATCTTGAATTGAATTAAAACTACGGTTGATATTGCGTAATGAATCGATAACTTCAGTTGATTTACTTACACCTGAACGTATCATTTTTTCATTTTGTTTAATCAGGGTGCCAATTTCACTGGCAGACTGGTTAGATTGAATTGCTAATTTTCGAATTTCAGTAGCAACAACACTAAAACCCTTTCCAGCCTCTCCAGATCTTTTCGCTTCAATTGCTGCATTTAAAGAAAGTAAGCGAGTATTTTCAGAAATTTGATTGATCATATCAGCAACAAAGTGGATTTCTTTACTGGTTTGTTCAATTCTCTTGATTTCATCAATCAGATCCTCAATAATGATGTTGGTTTCTTTAACCTGAAATTGTGATTTTTTCGTCAACTGAATAGTGTTTTTAACTTTATCTTCTATTTGGTCAATCGAGTCATCTAATTGTTGAAAAATCTTAGTACTATTGTCTAAAAGTTGAGATTGATTGATTAAAGAGTTTTCATATTTATCAATTATTCCATCCAGGGTTTGTTGAAAACCTAACATATTACTGGAGGATTTATGAATATTGGACAAAACTGTATTGATTTGATTAATCATTTCTTTGAAATGATTATAGAGCGAGCCAATCTCATCTCTTGATCGGGTAATGATATTCATTTTTAATTTACCTTTGGTAACTTTGCTTACAGCATAATTAAGATTCATAATTGGTTTTGCAATATTATTACTGGAAATTAATGCAAAAAAGGTAATGAGTAATATCAATACAATACTAATAATCAAAATCGTTAACAACAAACTGTAAATTGGAATATACAATAATTGTTTAGGATACAAATATACAACCTTAAAACCACTTTGTAAATTTGGGTATTTTTCATCTTGTGTATCCAGAATAAATGTAAGATATGTCGTATTATTATGAACGACTTCTCTAATGATTGAATTAGTATTACGATCTGATTCTTTAGCCATTTCACGACCTTGCAATACCGATTCAATTAAAGGATTTTTCAAAATTGAAATATCTGTATTAATTAGTTCAGGATAAATCCCTTTTTCAGGATCTTTAAAATTAGTAAAGGATTGACTATCCTGGTCCTGATTATTAAAAAGAATATCATCTTTATAATCGAGTACATAAAGAGTGCCTTGTTGAATGATAGGGATTTCATTGAGAATAGTTGCAATTAAACCATCATAAAGATTATTATCAATTAAAAACAGCATAAATGTTTTAAAATCAGTTGATGTTTCATCAGGAATGCTTTCTTTATTTGTAATAGGATGAATATAACCTAAATATTGAGTTTTATCTTTATAAGTTCTATCTGAAAGTTTACCAATTATAGGCTTGCTTACTCTGATATTTGCTCCGGAAATAACCCTTACTTCCCCTTTTGCTTCAATGAATAAGGGATCACTGTTTAATAAATAATTTACAT